>CALVEX010000171.1 GCA_944326655.1 Candidatus Gastranaerophilales bacterium
GTCTTATAAATGAAATTAAGTTTCCGGTTGTTGTAAAAGACGTTAACTTGACAGTTGATGATGTTGATATTGAAAAATTCTTGTTATCAGCAAATAACCAGAGTTCAAAAGAAATTACGGATACAAAGTTTGATGTAACGGCATCAGGCGAAGCCAAAGATGATGATGACAACACTCCGACATTTGATATCGGTAATTTTATTGTTGAAAATTGTGTACTACATATACTTAACGGAAAATATAAAGATATTGTATTTAAAGATGTTAAAGCGACATTATCTCTTGATAAGCATAGTGTTTTAAATATGTATTCAAACAGATTTGAAATCGCTGAAGGTCATTCGTCTGCTAAAATTAACTGTGATTTGAAAAAACATTTATACAGTTTGGTGTTGGGGATAAAAGATGTTAATTCAGATATTATTGCAACAACGCTTTTGGCTCTGCCCAGAGAAATTACAGGTAAAGCAAGCGGTATTATAGCTTTAAACACTGATAATTCATTAAAAATGAACGGGTCAATAAAGTTTGATATTAAAGACGGAACCATTCAAAAAGTCGGACTGGTTGAATACATTTTAAAATTTGCAGCACTTTTCAGAAATCCGCTTGCAATGATAAGTCCTTCAACTTTCGGGGACCTTGTTAATATTCCGGAAGGTAATTTTGACAAAATAAGCGGTTCTCTAGAATTGAAAGATAACAATGTTGAAAGAATGATGATTAAATCGTCAGCACCCCAGTTGAGTTCATTTATAGTAGGACGTTATGAACTTGAATCAGGGGATGCATCTTTGAGAATTTATACAAAATTTAGTAATAATAATAAAGGTTTTGCGGGATTTTTAAGAAATATTTCTCTCAACAGTCTTGCTAACAGAATTCCTCTTAGCTCAAGAAATGACAGCAACTATTATGCTGCTGAAATATCCCAGCTTCCGCCGATTGATGCTGAAGAAAAGGATTGCCAGATATTTTTAACAAAGGTTGACGGTGACGTTCAGCATAATAACTTTATTTCATCCTTAAAGAAAATTCAGTAATTTTAATTGAGTACCATTATTGAATAGTTTAAGTATGCTGCAAAACATGTCCAGGCAAGGTATGGAACAAGAAGTATTGCGGCCGGCTTTGATATTTTGTAGAAAAAGATTATTGTCAGAAATATTGAAATAATTAAAAAAGTAATTATTGCAAAGCCGGCTTCAAGACTGTGGAGCATAAAAAATACTGGACTCCAGCTGAAATTTAATAAAAGCTGTATTACAAAAGCAACAAGGCCCGGCATTTTATTTTCTGATTTTTTAGAATTTAAAAATAAGATAAAAGAAATAAATATAAGTGCATACATAACCGCCCATACCGGTGCAAATATTTCGGACGGCGGGTTAAAAGCAGGTTTGTTAAGTGTGTTGTACCATGTTAAGTCCATAAATGAATTATGTAATGAACAATGTAAAAAAATATTGGATAATATGCTAATTTTCTTGGTTAATTAATTTCATAACCTCCTGATATATTTTTTTATGCTGATAAGGTTCATAGTGTAAGCCGTCAATATTTGATGTGGTTGTAAATTCGTTTAAGTCAAGCAGAATGTAATCATTTTCCTTAGCGGCTTTTTGGTAGGCGGGAAGAATATGTTTTGATTTTTCTATGGATTCTTCATCAAAGAACAAATTAAAATAACTATTTAAAACATTTGGTTTGATGATACACGGAGCAAGAATAATTACCTGTGAAGACGGAGCATAATATTTTATAAGCCGGAAAAATTTTCCAATTCCGTTTTCAAAATCTGCTAAACTGACATTGTAGGATTTTTGTAAATCATTAATGCCGATCTGAACAACTATAAAATCAAAAGTATCATTTAATAAATATTCCGGCAGAATTTTATATCCGGTGAAGTTCAATCCCGCGGGATTGTCAGAAAATGCAGTCCTGTTATTGCAGCCGGCTTCTTTTAGGTTGTAAATCCCTTTTAGTGAAAGCCTTCCCGACCAACGGGTACCTATACCGTATCTTGAACGCCGGTTTGGGTCAAATCCGTATGTGTTACTGTCCCCGAAACATAAGATTTTTTTCATAATTCAGCTCCAAATTTTTCATGTTTATTTTATTATTATAGAACGGAGATAAAAATTATGAACGAAAAAGAAAAAATGCTTAACGGTCTTCTTTATGATGCAAATTATGATAAATCATTGATGGATGAAAGAATTAGGTGTAAGTCTTTATGTTATGAGTATAACAACCTTCATCCCGAAAAACTTGAGGTACGTAAAAATATTATTAAACAAATTCTTGGTAAGACAAAGGGAAATTTTTTAATAGAGCAGCCTTTTATGTGTGATTACGGCTATAATATTGAAATAGGCGATAACTTTTACGCAAATCATAATTTGATTGTTCTTGATCCTGCAAAAGTTACTTTCGGTGATAATGTTTTTATAGGCCCCAACTGTGCATTCTACACCCCGCTTCATCCGCTTGATGCTGAAACAAGAAATAAAGGTCTTGAAACGGCAAAATCTATAAAAGTCGGCAATAACGTATGGTTTGGCGGAAATGTTGTTGTACTCCCGGGGGTTACAATCGGGGATAATTCTGTTATAGGCGCAGGGAGTGTTGTAGTAAAAGATATTCCGGCTAATGTTCTTGCAGTCGGCAATCCCTGTAAACCCGTAAGGGGAATTGAACAATGAGAGTAAATCCGGTCAGTATTATGAATTTCCGGCCTGCAAAAGTAATGCAGGGATATACAAATTTCTATCCGTTTCAATCCCGCGGAGATGACAAATTTGAAAAAAATAAAATACAATCAGGAGAGATAAGTAAAATG
>CALVEX010000172.1 GCA_944326655.1 Candidatus Gastranaerophilales bacterium
ATGTTATAATAGATAGGGGGTCATTGTGAACAACGTACAAACCAAGACAAAATTAGACAAAAAAGAAATTATAGAGTTATTTGAGGCAGGCTGTAAACCTCGTCAATCTCACAAAATAGGGATTGAATATGAAAGGCTCCCTGTATTTTCCGTAACATCAAAAGCTGTTGATTATTCATCTGAGTTTGGTATTTGTAATTTTTTAAGGAATTTTGCCCGTGAAGAAAACTGGGATTATATAATGGATGATTACAACATTATCGGTCTTAAGCAGGGGCATGACACAATTACACTCGAACCCGGCTGCCAGATGGAAATGAGTCTGGAACCGCAGAGCTCTATTGATGAATTAAAAACAAAAATTACCTCTTTGGACAAAAAATTAAAACCTGTATTGAATAAATTTAACATAAACTTGTTAAATTACGGTGTTTCACCATTTTCAACCCACAAGTCAATAAATCTTATTCCTAAAAAGAGATACAAAATTATGGCCAAATATCTCTGGGGAATTTTATCTGATGTTATGATGAGAGAAACAGCGGGAATTCAGTGCTGTATAGATTTTGAAAGCGAAGAAGATGCAATGAGAAAATTCAAAATCGCAAATAAACTTGTTCCTTTTATGACGGCTATGTTTGCAAACTCTCCCGTCAGAGGAGGAGTTGAAACCGGTTATAAGAGTTTCAGGGCATTGAGCTGGCTCAATACAGACAATGACAGATGCGGATTTGTCGGTCAGATTGATGAAAATTTTTCGTTTGAGGAATATGTTGACTATGTTCTGGAGTCTCCGATGATATTTATCAACCGCGAATCGGGAGCGATACCTGTCAACGGCAAAATTACTTTTAATCAGTTTATGGAAGAAGGTTTTGAAGGTTTTGAGGCTGATATTGACGACTTCAGACTTCATGCAAATTTGTATTTTCCGGAAGTACGTCTGCGTAATTTCCTTGAAATAAGAAATCATGACTGTGTGGGAAAAGATTTGCAGTATTCAATTCTTGCGATATACAAGGGTATTTTATACAGCAAAAGTGCAATGGATGAGATTGAAGAGCTTTTTGCCCCTTATGAATACAGGGATTTTTCGGAACTTCGCTATAACGTTCCCAAAAGCGCACTGAATGCAAAAATTGCACATCATTGCATAAAAGATGTAGTGAAAGAAATTTTATACATTGCAGAAAAATCTCTTATAGGCATGGATTTGGGTGAAGAAAAATTCATTGAGCCGGTAAAAGAATTTGCCCTTAACGGGGTAACTCCTGCTGATGTCATTATCCGCAACTGGAACGGCATCTGGGATAAAGATGTAAAAAAACTTATAAAATATATACAAAGTTAGGATTAAAAATTTACCTTTTTAAACTCAATTTCATACCCGAGAACTCCGGCAAGAAACTGGACTTCATCGTACTTCATAGAATCCCTATTAAGTTTCTGGGAAATACTATATTGAGTGATTTTTTTGCCTGAAACTTCACTTGCCATATCAGCAAGCTGTTTAATTGATTTATTTTCTTCCAATAATAATTTTCTTAAATCTTTATTTGCACCCATAAAATAATTATATCTTTATTAAATGGTTATTGACAAACAAAAATTATTTTAGTAAAATTTAAATTGTTTTTAATTTATTTTAATTATTTATAATTTAAATACATTAAGAAAGGTTAATATTTATGCTCTCCGATAAAGAGAAATTGAAAATCGTCGAAAACGAAACATTTTACATTGAAGCAATAAATAAAGTTCTTTTTGATGCAATAACCCACACCGAAATAAGCACCTATGGCGATTATCTTTCTTTGCTTGAGCTGCAATACAAATCTATTGATAAAATTACAGCACTGTTTTGAAATATTCAATCGTTTTCAGCAGCCCGTCGCGAACATGAACGGTCGGCTCATAGCCCAGTTTTTCTTTCGCGAGTGTTAAATCCGGGCGGCGTTGGGCAGGATCGTCCGAAGGCAGAGGTTTAAACACAATCTTTGAATTTGAATTTGAGAGTTCTATAATCATTTTTGCAAGTTCCAAAATCGAATATTCCCCGTCGTTTCCGACATTAACAGGCCCCATAAAGTTTTCTGTATTCATTAAAGTAACCATACCGCGCACAAGATCATCCACATAGCAGAAGGAACGTGTCTGTGATCCGTCGCCGTAAATAGTTATGTCTTCGTTTTTCAAAGCCTGTATAATGAAGTTAGAAACGACACGCCCGTCATTTTGAGCCATACGCGGCCCGTATGTATTAAATATTCTGATAATTTTTATATCAACATTATGCTGTCTGTGATAATCCATCATCAGTGTTTCTGCAACACGCTTGCCCTCGTCATAACAGCTTCTCAAACCTATAGGGTTAACATTTCCCCAGTAGTCTTCTGTTTGCGGATGAACAGTCGGATCGCCATATACTTCACTTGTCGATGCCTGCAGAATTCGGGCTTTTGTTTCATCGGCTAAATCAAGCATATTTGTAACACCAAGTACATTAGTTTTAATGGTTTTTATGGCATTATACTGGTAATGAACAGGGCTTGCGGGACAGGCTAAATTATAAATCTGGTCAACCTCAAGAATAATAGGTTCTATAATATCATGTCTTATAAGCTCAAATTCTCTGTTGTCCATTAAATGTTCAATATTTTTTCTTGAACCGGTGAAAAAATTATCAAGACAAATAACGTGATTGCCTTCCTGAATAAGCTTTTCGCAAAGGTGCGAACCTATAAAACCTGCTCCGCCTGTTACCAAAATATTCTTCATATATGCCCTCCATAAAATTACTATAACACAAAAATAACCCTCACCCGCCCTTCAGGCACCCTCTCCCAAAGGGAGAGGGGATTATAGTTCATTATATTTTTGAAGTATCGCCTCTAATACATTATTGGTATTTCGTAAAACATCATTATCATAAAATCTTATTACGGTATAACCAATACTGTTTAAATAAACGGTACATTCTTCATCATACTTATAATTATCTATATGTTGAGAGCCATCCAGTTCAATAACCAGTTTTTTTTGCATATTTGCAAAATCAACAATATATTTGCCAATAGGCACTTGACGCTTAAATTTAATATTATTTATTTTTCTATTGCGCAGGTTAAACCATAAAATATTTTCTGCATCAGTTTGAGTTTTTCGTAAATCTATAGCAAAATTTAGTGTTTTTTTAGTATAATGCCTATTTTTCATAAATTAATTATATAATAAAAATTACCTATAATTCCCTCTCCCCTTGGGAGAGGGTTGAATTTCAATTTGAGCGGAACGAAAATTAGAAATTCGGGTGAGGGTGAAAAAGCCTGTCGTAAGACAGGCTTTTCAAACTATATAAAGTAAATTTAAAAATTTAAACTTATTTTTCATCCAATGCTGCAACACCGGGTAATACTTTTCCTTCAATAAATTCAAGAGAAGCACCGCCGCCTGTTGAAACATGTGTGAAATCTTCCGCTTTAAAGTATTTTTTAGCGGCAGAAACAGAATCGCCGCCGCCGATTACAGAAACTGCACCGTTTTTAGTTGCATCAACAATTGCCTGCAATACGGCTTTTGTCCCTTCAGCAAATTTTGGGTTTTCAAATGCGCCGACAGGGCCGTTCATCAAAATTGTTTTTGAATTTTTGATTACATCAGCAAAAGCTTTTTGGCTTTCAGGGCCTGCATCAACGCCTTCAAATCCGTCAGGAATTTCGTTAATCGGAACAACTTTATTTGTACCGTTGCCTGAAAAATCGTCAGCAGCAAGAACATCTGTTGCCATAACAATTTTTACGCCCTTATCAGCAGCTTTCTTTTCAATAGTTTTTGCAACTTCAAGCTGGTCGTCTTCGCAGATAGAATTGCCGATTTTACCGCCGTTAGCTTTTACAAATGTATAAGCCATACCGCCGCCGATAATCATGTTGTCAACTTTATCAATCAGATTTTCCAAAACGCCGATTTTTGAAGAAACTTTAGCACCGCCGACAACTGCCGTGAACGGTCTTGTAGGATTATCAAGAGCCTGAGACAGGCATCTGATTTCTTTTTCCATTAATAAGCCGGCAACAGCAGGTTTTAAAACATGTGCTAATTTAGCAGTTGAAGTGTGTTTTCTGTGAGCAGCGCCGAATGCATCGTTTACATAGAAATCACCGAGTTTTGCAAGTTCTTCTGCAAAAGTCATATCGTCATCTTTTGCTTCTTCTGCTTTGTAGAAACGGATGTTTTCCAATAACGCAACCTGGCCGTCTTTCAAATTTTCTAATTCTTTATCAGCACCTTCGCCGACAGGTGATTTGACAAATAAAACATCTTCACCCAAAACTTTTGACATATATTTTGCAACAGGTTCAAGGCTGAATTCCATGTTCCATTCACCTTTTGGTCTGCCTAAGTGAGCCATAAGAATAATTTTGGCTCCTTTTTCCTGTAATGCTCTTACAGTCGGAACAATTGCTTGAATTCTTGTGTCATCTGTTACATTTTTGTTTTCATCAAGAGGAACGTTAACGTCAACTCTTACAAGAGCGCGTTTTCCTTTAACGTCACCTAAATCTTTAATTGATTTTTTCATATTTTTCTCTCCTTACTAAATGCAAAATAATTATATGAAGAAAAAAATACAATTGCAAATAAAAAAACAGCGGAGTTTTTAAACTCCGCTGCATCTAAATATATTTAGTATTTAAGTTATTATTGTTCGTTAATTGCCTGTTGTATTTTTTCTTCTTCAGCTTTTAATTCTAATTCACTAAAAGCGACTTGTGTGACGAATGCTGCCAGATGCGTTAATAATTCTTTTTTCTGTTCATAAGGAATATTAGATTGTAAAATTTTATTTCTCATATTATTAACACGATCTATGCTATTTTGCAGGTGTATAAAACCATTCGTATGAGATAAACTTGTCGTAATTTTGTCTGATATACCATTAAGTTCTTGCGTTTGTTGTGCGGTTTCACGAACTTCATCACGTATTTTTTCGCCTTCGTTATGAACGGCACCACGTGTCTTTGCACCTTCGTCACGAACTTCGCCACGTGTTTTTTCACCTTGGTCAATAACAATGTCACGGGTGTACCAGCTTTGCCATTGAACCTCACTCATCAGATTACCTTCGGCTGTTTTAACTGCTTCAATAACTTCACCTTTGGCATTTTGTATAGAGACTCTTGTTGCACCGCCTTGGATTTGAACTTCTTTAATAACTTTCGCTGTACCGTCTTCAAGTTGTTTTTGTAAATCCTGCAGCTTGTCCATAACGGCCTCGCCTACAGCAACACTTACTCCTGCATTCATTGCAGCGTTTGCATCATCATTTTGCATTATCATTGCTGCAAGATCCTTACTTGTCATGTCTGCCGCATTACGGTACTGCTCTGCAACTTTGTTTGCCCAGACATTGAAATCCGTAACATATTTTGTCAAATTATCCTTATACTGCGGATCCGTAAAGTTGGGTCTCTGTCCTAAACTATCCGGTACAAAATTGCTGTTATCACCATGAGCTTTTGTAAAAGCTTCTTTTGCAGTATTAATTATTGCGTAAGCTTTTGTTTCAGCTCCCTGTGCTGTCGCCACTGCATTGTTTTTCTTACCGAACTGATGTTTATATGCATCATTAATACTGTCGGTAAGCTTTTCCATATTTTTTTGTGTTTCTTTGAAATCAGCCCCTTCAATATCTTCTGAAACAACTTCCAAACCGTATTTTTCAGGATCAAATCCCATTTCCCTGCATTGCTGCTGGAAAAATACCATTTCTGTTTTACTTAAACTTTTTCCGCCGTAAACATTAGCATTTTTGGCCAATGCATATAAGGGGGTACCTTTTAATTGTGAAATGTCAAAACCTGCTGCCATCAATTTTTCTCCTTTTATTTGCTTTAGTAACCTTCAACAAAATATGTTACGGAAAAGTCTTTGGAAAACTTTACAGGTACTTATTTGTATCATATTCTGTTATAAGTCATTGTGAGAGGGTTTGAGCTGTTTTTAAATTTAATTTTACATTTGTTTACAATTTTTGTTTTATTAAATTTTCGTAATAAATTGCAATTCTTTGTTTAGATGAAATAATCTGTGCTGTTGCCTACATAACCAGCTAAATATACCTTGCAGGGTAATAAAAGTTGTCTGAATTTAGTTTAACCTTAAGTTCAGAAAGGATTTTTTATTATGAAGAACAAAATATTATTAACGGGTCTTGTAATAGCCGCATTTGTTACAGGTTATTCTATAAACAATATTGCTATATCACATGCAAATCCGAATTACAGGGTTGCAATCGTTGATATTCAAAGGGTAGTTGCAAATTCAAATGAGATTAAAGCGCTAAAAATTGACCAGGAAAAACAAATTCAAAATATGCAGACAACTATTAACAGGGCAAGAGAAGAAATTTCCAAAGAAAAAGACCCGGCAAAAGTATCGGCCTTAGAGGAAAAATACAGAAACGAAATAAATAACCAAAAACTTGCGCTGGATGAATCTTATAACAAAAAGCTAATGGCAATTGACAGCAAAATTAAAACAGCAGTTGTCGAAAAAGCGCGTTCAATGAATTACAACATAGTTCTGCCGAAAAACACCGTACTTTTTGGCGGTGATGATATAACAGATCAGGTCGCAACGATTATTAAATAAATCTATTTTTCGTTACATATAATTTATATAATACTATTGGCCATAGAACGGTTGATTTCTTCAACCGTATTGACGGAGCCGTCAGTGTTATACCATGTAGTCCTCAACTTATCTTCAGAAACCGGATCATAATCTATAGTATAATCCAAGTTCACACCGTCATCTTTATATACAGACTGCTTTACTTTATTTCCATTTGCAGGGTCATATTCTTCGACAAAATTTAAGTTTACACCATCATCTTTAAATACAGAATATTTTACTTTATTTCTACTAACAGGGTCATATTCTTCGACAAAATTTAAGTTCACACCATCATCTTTAAATACAGAATGTTTTACTTTATTTCCACTTGCAGGGTCATAATCAGTTATGCTTAACAATTTTTCATTAGGTCTGTAAATAGTATATTTCAAACGGCTTCCTGATTTTCCATACTCTATAACGGAGCTCACGGTTTTGCCGTTATAAGATTCAAATTCTTTAATAAGCCGTCCTTCTCCGTCGAATTGTACTATTGTACGAGGGCTCAAACGCATCCCTTCTATTTTATTAAACGGGTAATCCTCCGGATTTTCCGGTATTTCAATAGGTTTTGGCTCTTCGACATTTAAATTGTTATCACCGCCGTTATTGGGGCCTGAAGGAGTGCCTGTCTTATGTTCTTGAGTGTTTTTGTTTTTGAGATTATTATCGGCTGATTTTACAGTTTTTGCAGCCTTACGCCACCAGTTATTTTTATGACCAATTATTCCGACTGCGATTGCACCTGCTAATGCCGCTGCACCTATCATATATTTTGCGGCATTTGATTTGTCTTTATCTCCGGAGGAAACAGGTTTGGACAGTTTCTCTCTTTTATTTAAACCGCAGAAATTTTGAGACCCGCTTATATTCAAAAATGAAATTTTCCCTATAGACATGCGTTTTCCTTATTAATTTTACCCTCTGGGTTTATTAAAATACGAAAAAAAAATTTTTTGCGCTTTATTCTGTTGTAAAATATCCGTAAAAAATTGATATAATGCCATTTTACAAGAGTTTGAAGCTGTTTTTACAATTCTTTACAAGATTTTAGCCGTTTACTGTTTTTTTACAGAAAACTCTGCTGCAGCAAGAACTTTGTGCGGATTATCTTTTGAATAAACTTTCATAAAATAATAACCATCCTCATGCAAAACAAAATAATCCGTAAAGTAATTTACCTCTTCGTCCTTTAATCTCACATCGCGCGTCCAGATAAGCTTGTAGCCAAACTGCCCGTAATCGTTGTCTTTTTTTACAACCTGAATATAAAGATATCTTGATTCAACCTTTTTGGGCATCAGGACAACATAATAAATCCTTGAGCCGGCAGGAAAAACTTTCTCATAATCGTATATATTATCCTTTGTTATAGGATATTTGTTAAACAAAATTCCCGCTTTATCTCCTACGCAGGCGGTCGTAAAAAGTAATATCAAACAACTTGCAAGAATTAATTTTTTCATTTTTCGAGCGCTTTAATTCTTTCCCTTACGGTTTTTGCGACCCCTTCATCCTTGTTGCGGGTAAGGAAAATTTTGTAATTTTCCAATGCTTCTTTTTCGTCCCCGTCCTGATCATAGGCAAGTGCAAGTGCATAATATGCATAACCGTATCCCGGGTCAAGTGTTATAACGCGGTGGAAACACTCTTTTGCTTTTGATGTTGCTTCTTCATTAGCGTAAACAAGACCGAGATTAAACCAGCCGTCAGCATAGTTTGGATTAACAACTATGGCTTTTTTATAAAAATCAAGAGCATTTTTGTTATCATTTTTTATCTTATAAATATTACCTATCTTTAAAAGTGTAATTTCATCAGAAGGATTAATTTTCAAAGCATCCTGATAATTTTTAATTGAATCATCATACTTTTGATTTTTGTAATTTTCGTCCCCTTTAGCAATTAAGCTTTTGTTTGTCAAATTTTCATCGGTTTTCTCAGGAGCTGACTGTTCCATAGAAAGTGTCACATCTTTAATTTCAGGAGGTTCGGCCTGAGGGGTTTCCGTAACATCGGCCGGTTTGTTCGTTGCAGAAATAAATTCCGCATATTCATTGCTGTATTCCGTATTTTCGGGAGATAACGCAATTGCTTTTTCGTAAGCGGTTGCGGCCTTGTCATCAAGTTCGCATGCGCGGTATGCTTTTGCCAATCCGTAGTATGCATAACCGTCTTTTGTATCTAATTCTACAGCACGCTCAAATGCCGATGTTGCAAGCGAAAAGTTTTTGTCATTATAATAAGCATCTCCAAGTGCAACAAGAGCAGCGGTTAAGTTACCTTTAACAGCAGAATCATCACTCTTTTGCTTCAAAAGTTCCGTGTAAATAGCAATTGCATCGTTATACTCTTCCATTGCATGAAGAACAAGCGCCTTGTTATATTTCAGATTGTAATCATCTTTTTTAACAAGAAGAACTTCATTGTAATATTTAAGAGCATTTGGATAATCCTTTTTCAAATGGTAGCATTCGGCCAAATCCTCAACAAGATCTATGTTTCTTTTGTCTTTTTGAAGTTCAAGCGCTTTCTCGTAATTTGCAATAACATCATCAAATTTGTTCATACGTTTGTAAACAACACCGATGTTTTGATAAGCCCTTGCATCCTGCGGATAATTTTGAATATAAATTCTGTAATTTGCAATAGCCGCCTCATCTTTTCCCATATCCGCAAGCAGATTTCCGTAATCCAGTCTCAGGGAATTTAATCCGGGCTGCTGTCTGAATATAACATCATACTGGGCAAGAGCCAGGTCATCTTTTTCAAGTTCCTGATAAGAAAGCGCAAGGCTTATACGCGCGGTTATGTTATCAGGGTCGGCTTCCACTGCTTTTTCAAGAAAAGCGGATGCTTTTTCATAGTTTTTCAATCTGTATAAAGCCAGTCCGAAATTTGAGTAATCTTTAAATGAGGCAGGATTTTTAACATACAAATTTTCATATTCGTTAGCGGCACTTGCATAATTCCCGTCATTCATATAGGAATTTGCCAGATTTTCTCTTGCTTCCGAGTGACGTGAATATGTAGCAAGAAATTTATTATAGTTTTCAATTGCGGCTTTGTAATCCCGCAATTGATATTGAACATTTGCAATATTCAGATAATTATACAAATATTCCGGGCACATCTGTTCAACTTTTTTATAAGCTTCCAGTGCTTCTTTATATTTGCCCTGGTTCTCGTAAATACTTCCGACACTTATATAAATATACCCGTCTGTCGGTTTTAGTTCGGCAACTTTTCCGTAAGCGGCAAGCGCCTTGTCATACTCTCCCATCTCACTATACACACCGGCAAGTTTTGTATAGAGCATAACATCGTTGCCCGCAAGTTTTAAAGCTTCCGTCAGTTTTTGAACAGCAGTCTGGTAATCTTCCTTGTATTCGGCAGAACATGCCTGCTGGTACAACAAATTTACCTCCGGAGTCATTGCCTGAACCGGAATTCCCGTTAGTATTAAAGATAACAATGCCGAAACTAATAACTGTCTTTTAATAATCCCACTCTCCTAATCTTTAGTTATATAACAACA
>CALVEX010000173.1 GCA_944326655.1 Candidatus Gastranaerophilales bacterium
CCTTACGTAAAAGTTGATGATGACGTAATCAAAGAAGCAACTGTTGAAAAAGTTTTGAAAGCTATTGATGAAAAATTGAAATAATTTTCTTTAAACTTATATTTATTATGTCATCCTGAACACCGGACTGACCTCAGTGTTTCAGGAACAGGTAAAAATGACTGAATTAATATTTGGTCACTTTTTTTGAAAAATTTTATGTTCATGAGATAATATAAAATATATGGAATAGTAAAGAGGTAAAAAGATATATGGCAATGAACACCAGCACTCCAAAAGAAACATCACATTTGAAAAGAGAGATTTTAGTAAGACTGATAAAGGCTTATTTGAGTGATAATTTTGAAGAAAATACAAGGTTAATTCCTTTTGCAATGCGCCCTAAAAACAGCGATGTTCCGAATTACAGATGCTGTATTTTTAAAGAACGTGCAATTTTAAGGGATAGAGCTATTGCCGGTTTGGGATTTTCTATTGAAGATACCGATGACAGTGTTTTGCTATCCGACCTTGCCGCAAAAGCGGAAAAAAGAGAAGTTCCGGATGAACATCCTCTGACAGTTTTGACAACGGCTTGCAAGGGCTGCGTTCCGTCAAGAATTTATGTAACGGATTTGTGCCAGGGATGTGTTGCAAGACCGTGCGTAAATACCTGCAAATTCGGCGCCATTTCTATACAAAACGGCAAATCAGTTATTGATCCTGCAAAATGTAAAAACTGCGGAATGTGTGTTCAGGTTTGTCCTTATCAGGCAATTCAAAAGATTATTGTACCGTGCGAAAGCGCATGCCCTGTCGGAGCTATTGCAAAAGACGAAAACGGTCATGCAAAAATAGATTTTGACAAATGCATTTCCTGCGGCAAATGTGCATCGGCCTGTCCTTTCGGTGCTGTTCATGAAAAAAGCCAGATTATTGATGTATTGAAAAATATAAAAGCCGGGAAAAAGGTCATAGCAATGGTCGCACCTGCAATGTTCGGCCAGCTTCCGTGCAAACCGCAGCAGCTAAAAGAGGCTATTATGGAGCTGGGTTTTGCTGATGTTTACGAAGTTGCCCAGGGTGCTGACGTAACAACAAAAACCGAAGCAGAAGAATTTGAAGAAAGATTGATGAAAGGGGCGGAATTTATGACAACCTCCTGCTGTGCAGGGTATAACGAATTGGTTGACAAACATATTCCTGAGATGAAACCGTTCCGTTCAGATACTAAAACTACGTTGTATTATACTGCGGAAATTGTAAAAAAAGAAAATTCTGATGCCGTAACTGTATTTTTCAGTCCGTGCGTGGCAAAAAAACGCGAAGCATTACAAAAGCCGAATGTTGATTACGTTTTGAACTATGAAGAAATCGGAGCATGGATGGTTGCTTTGGGTATTCAGGTTGCAGAATGCTCAGAAAGCGAATTTAAAACCCAGGCATCAGCTGAAGGAAGGAATTATTGCGTCACCGGCGGGGTTGCAAAAGCTGTTCAGACTCTTTTACCGGAAGAAATTCCTGCACATCCTGTTATTATAGACGGATTGACAAAACAGTCAGTAAAAGATTTGAAAAAATATGCCAAAAACGGAATGTGCGACTTAGGCAACCTTATTGAGGTTATGGCTTGTACAGGCGGCTGCCTCGGCGGGAATTCAACTGTTAATGCAATGAAACCGGCATTAAAACAGGTCAATGCTTACGTCAGCGAAAGCAAATCAATAAAAGAACAGGTTGAAAATTAAGGAGGTATTAATATGTTATATAACAAAGCTTTTGAAGTACCCCCCCCCCGCAAAACTCGCGTACGAGAAGGGGTTTCACGTTAGCAGAAGTTTTAATTACTCTCGGAATTATCGGAGTTGTTGCTGCAATCACTCTGCCTACGGTAATTAACAATGCGCAGGATAAACAGTTCAAATCGATGTTTAAAAAGCAGTATTCTGCTATCGCACAGGCTTTGCAGATGGTATATGCCAAAGACGGTGAAAGCATAAACCTAGGGACTTCGACTGTTACCGGAGAAAACTTCGTTAAAGTAATGCAGCCGTTTATCTGTAAAATAGGTCAGGAATTGAAATACGTAAAAGCCGGAGTTATATGTACAGATGAAAATATGTCTGATTTAAGCCCTGGAAATGTAAAATTTAATGAAGATGTAACATGGCATGAAAATTCTAAATGGTATAACAAGAAAAAAGAACCTATGAGGCTTAATACCGGTTACAAAAATTTTACATTTCTGCTGCCTGACGGTGCTTTAATAAATTTTAACTGCTGGAAGGCTGTTTTTATAGATGTAAACGGCTACAAAGGCCCTAATACAGTCGGCCGTGACATATTTTATTTTGGACTGTCCCAGAACAATTTTTCTCCTGTGTTCTTTGATTTTACAAACGGTAATAATATAAATGGCTGTACATCAGGTTATCAAACACAAATTACAAGAGACAACTATAAAGAGGACTGTGAAACAGGCTCAGGCTGGGGCTGCTCCCCTTTATATATTATGGAATAACTGGGGCTTATATCGCAGTTTACACTAAATATGGTAAAAAAGGCGTCACCCTGAACTTGTTTCAGGGTCTAAATAATGTTGAGATTCCGAAACAAGTTCGGAATGACAGTATGTCTGTGTTTTGAATATATTTGGTGTAAACTGCGATATAAATACCGAATAACCATTCTTTTATAAAACTTCTTTTTATCATATAATAAAGTAGTTATGGAAAATAAGAAGAGAAAAATAAGCATAATAGGCTCCACAGGCTCTATCGGGCGTCAGGCGCTTGAAGTTATTGAAAAATTAGGGGATAAATTTGAAATTATTGCCCTTGCCGGCGGTAACAACGTTGAACTTTTAAAAAAACAGGCTGAAAAATTTAAACCTGAATACATCTGTTCAAATGCTCCCTCGCCCCGTGCGGGAGAGGGTTGGGGTGAGGGGTTAACAATCCTCCATGGTTCAGAAGGTTTAGAACAAATTTGTTCAAACAAAGAAAACGATATTATCCTTGTTGCATGTTCGGGCAAAATAGGGCTCAAACCGACATTAACCGCGATAAAAAACGGAATTGACATTGCACTTGCCAACAAAGAAACTCTTGTTATGGCAGGCGATATTGTGATGAAAGAAGCAAAAAAACACGGGGTTAAAATTATTCCGGTTGACAGCGAACACTGCGCAATTCATCAATGCATAAAAGATATTAAGCAGGTTGATAAACTAATTATCACGGCATCGGGCGGCCCGTTTCTTCATAAATCCATTGAAGATATGAAAAATGCAACTGTTGAACAGGCACTTGCACATCCGAGATGGAATATGGGCAAAAAGATTACCGTTGACAGTGCAACTTTAATGAACAAAGGGTTAGAAATTATTGAGGCGCATCATCTTTTCGGATTTGATTATGACAAAATTGATGTTGTTGTTCACCCTCAAAGTATTGTACATTCGGCAATAGAGTATGTTGACGGAAGTGTTATTGCTCAATTGGGTTTGCCAAGTATGCATATCCCGATACAATATGCAATAACTTATCCTGAACGTTTTGAAGGGATTAAATCAAAAAGTTTCAGCTTCTCAGAGATTGCACGGCTTGATTTTGAAAAACCCGATTTTGAAAAATTCCCGACAGTAAAACTGGCTTATGAAATGGGCAGATTAGGCGGAACTGCAACGGCCTGCATGAATGCTGCAAATGAAGAAGCAGTATTTGCATTTTTAAACGGAAAAATAAAACTTTTTGATATTTATGAAATTACAAAAAAAATGTGTGACGAACATGAAGTTATTGAAAATCCGACAATAGACGAAATTTTCGCCATAGACACAAAAGTCAGAGAAAAAACAAAAGAGTATATTTCAACAATTTCATAATAAATATTATTGGAAGTGAATATGATGCAATAAGACCGTTTTGGGAATTGCTTCCCTTCTCTCTCAAGGAGAGAGGACATTTCTCTTCTCCCTCTCCTTAATAAGGAGAGGGCTGGGGTGAGGTTGAGATTTTTTTAGGCGCTAAGACGCTAGGACGTTAGGCCGATAAGTTCTTATCGGCAGCGTACCGCTGCAAGAGTTAAATTCTTCTTTACGTGAGGAGTAAAGAAGTTCCATTTCCCCTCCTGCTTAGCAAAAAATTTCATGATTAAATAGTAACAGAAAGGTTAAAACTTATTCCCCTCCAGTCATAAAGACTTTGTTTGAGATTGTTTAACCCTTCTGTTTTTTCAACAAGGCT
>CALVEX010000174.1 GCA_944326655.1 Candidatus Gastranaerophilales bacterium
AGCCTTGTTGAAAAAACAGAAGGGTTAAACAATCTCAAACAAAGTCTTTATGACTGGAGGGGAATAAGTTTTAACCTTTCTGTTACTATTTAATCATGAAATTTTTTGCTAAGCAGGAGGGGAAATGAAATGTTTTCCTATTTTACTCTGTCTTACCCGCTTTGCGATAAACGGGCATGGCTCCGCCTTTCGCCCTCTGCAAAGCGGGCGTTCCCTCAAGGGAGGGGAAGTTAATTTAACTTTTGCAGCGGAACGCTGCCGTAACGAACTTAACGTCTTATCGTTTTAGCGTCTTATTAACTTTAAATATTATGTTTAATATATAATAATCCTATGAAAGAATATGATTTTTACATAGTACCGACACCGATTGGAAACCTTAAAGATATTACTCTCAGAGCAATTGAAGTGCTAAAATCTGTTGATATAATTGCGTGTGAAGATATGAGGGTAACACAAAAACTTCTTAACCACTTTGATATAAAAACCAAATGTATTTCTTATCACAAATTTAATGAAAAAGAACGCATTAATTTGTTTCTGGAAATCTTAAACAAAGGTGAAAAAATTGCACTGGTCTCCGATGCCGGAACTCCGCTTTTTTGCGATCCTGGAGCCGTTATTGTGGAAGAGTTGAGAAAACATAATTTTTCAGTCACATCGCTTCCCGGTGCCAATGCTGTTGCAACATTTCTTTCCCAAGTTCCAAGAGAAGGAGAAGATTTTATTTTTATTGGCTTTCTGCCAAAAAGCAGAACACAAATTGAGGAAATCCTAAAGAGATATAAAACAACAGATATAGTATTTTATGAGTCTCCGAACAGAATTTTAAATACTCTTGAAATAATTAACGAATGCAGACCTGATTCCAAAACTGCTATCGGTAGGGAATTAACAAAAATTTTTGAAGAAGTTGTTATCGATAAAACAAGTAACGTAATAGAATACTTTAAGACAAATACTCTTAAAGGTGAAATTGCAGCAGCTGTTTTAAGAGAAAAAATATCAAATTTTGAAGCCGAAGTTACCGAAAAAATAAGCATTTTAAAAGATAAGGGTTATAAAGCAAAAGATATTTCAATAATTTTATCATCATTATACAAAGTTAATAAAAATGATGTATATAAAAAATGCTTAAACTAAAAATTAATATACAATACTTAAAAATTTAATTATAATTTACATATTCCACTTTTTTTAATTTATGATATAATATTTTTAGGATAGTATAATGAAGTTTTTAAGGTAGAATTCATTGAACAAAATATATATATCTTTAATAGCCCTGCTATTGGTTATCCTGTGTCCTTTGCAGAGCTTAGCCGAAGAAAATTTTTGGGGAGATACGGTTGGTTCGCAAATGCATGACCTTCAGCCTCCCTCTGCTTCTCAATCCGAAGACTCTCCGGAATTTAACACATCTGCCGAAAAAACTAAAAATCCTAAAGGTTCAAAAATAATAAAAGATATCGAAATCCTTGGAAACAACGTTATTGAAAAATCCTTAATACTTCAACAAATGCATATTCAAAAGGGAGATGTTTACAACAGAGATGCCCTGCAGCAGGATTTAAAAGCTATCTATCAGCTTGGCTATTTTACCGAAAACATGAAAGCTATCCCCGTTAACAACCATGACGGAACTGTTACCTTAAAAATAATTCTTGAAGAAAATGCCCCAATAACAGATTTTACAAGTGAAGGAAATACCGTTATCTCAACGGATGAAATACTGACCTATCTTCTGCCGATGAAAGGGAAACCCCAAAACATCGCCCAAATTAATGATGCTATCGCAAAAATTCAGGATTGCTACAGCTCAAAGGGTTATATATTGGCCAGAATAGAATCCGTAACTGATGACCCCGACGGGACAGTCAATATCAGCATTAAAGAAGGTACAATTAACAAAATCATGATTTCCGGCAATGAAAAAACAAAGGATTACGTAATCGAAAGAAATATCCTCACAGAACCGGGTATGATTTACAATGAAAACCTTCTTAAAGAAGATCTTGTAAGATTATACGCCACCCAGGCATTCAAAGATGTTACAAGGGAAATCGAACCCACGGAAGAACCCGACAAATATGACATAACCATTAATGTCGAAGAACAAAGAACCGCAAGCGTCTCTATAGGCGGCGGTATTGATTCTGTTACCGGTGTATTCGGTTCTGTCGGGATTGCTGACAATAACTTTCTTGGAAGAAATGAAAGGCTCGCTCTTAACGGTATAGTCGGTACAGGTGTAATCTTAAATGACGCCTCTATCAAAAGAAGAATGAACCTTCAGGCTGAATTAAGCTACTTCAAACCATACTTCTACAATGCAGACACTTCATTAATGAGTAAAATATTCTACAGAGACTTCGGAAGCTATCAGGTACCCCTTGCAATTGAAAGAAGAATAGGCGCAGAAGCTACTGTTGCACACAGAATGAAAAGCAACAAACATGTAACATCAACTTTCTCCTTAGGTATTGAAAATATTGATGTTTCAGAAGGCGACTGGAACAAAATCAGCAGCCTGTATTCAAGATACAACATTCCGATTTCGGAACGTGCAAAACAGCTAGAAGGCGGTTTCTTCCTCTCGTTAAGCCCGGCTTTATTATATGATACACGTGACAATGCAACTGTTACACGTAAAGGGACAATGGCAAGTATCAGATTTGATGAAGAAATCGGAATTATCGACTTTGACAAAACTCACGGTAAGTTAACCGGTATGGTAAAACAATATATCCCCGTCGGTAAAAAATCTTCGTTATCATTCACTGCTAAGGGCGGCGGTAAACTTCACGGAGATAACATGCCTGAGGTAATGGCATACAGACTGGGCGGCCCCTATACTG
>CALVEX010000175.1 GCA_944326655.1 Candidatus Gastranaerophilales bacterium
AAAGATTTCTCATATTGTAATACTCTTGAGTTGACTGTTTCATTATTGATATTAATTCGCTATATAATGTTTTTGTACTGTAGCTAAAAGGTTCCATATTTGGGAGCTTATCGACACCATAAAAATAGAGCGGCTTTGATGCCGCTTTTGTTTTTATAAACTGTTTGTTGGGCAGATATGACCAACCTACAAACTTATGTTATTATATATCACGCACATTCCAACCCCAAAGCTATTCTCATGTTGTAATATTCCTGCGTGGAGTCTTTCATTATACGGATAAGTTCGGTGTAAATACTCATGTCTGCTGTAGAACAGGTGTTTTTATCAGGTACCATTGGTTCCAATATAGTAACGTTAATGACACCATAAATAAGACTCCGTAAGGAGTCTTATTTAATGTTTGCCGATTGCATAGGGACGCAGAACCCCACAAGGCGCAGCCTTGTATAGGTTCAAGCGGATTTGCGTACGGACGACACGTAGTTAGTCCGGATAGCGAGGAAATTGAGCGAAGTTGAACCGCAGGTTCAAAAGCGAAACTTTCCGAGCGTGGAGCAAATCCAAGACAGTCCCATCTCCGACAAATAAAAAAGGGAAACATAAGTTGTTTCCCTTTTTTATTTTGTTTGAAGCATGAGGACTTTAATCTGCCAATAGTGGGTTCAGCGCAAGCCGAGCAGAGGGCGAAGCCTTTTTACTTTTATGCAGATAGTTTCTTGATATAAACGATTCCTTCCCCCGGCTTGGGGAAGGGTGGGATGGGGAACAACCCTGATATGATTAACCGGATAAATGTTTCAATATATCTTGGTAATTTGTGAATTTTTATATCCAAAGTTCTATATTTTTAATTTTATAGCCAAATGCCTAGTTTTGCCCAAAGTGCCAAACTTATATTATATTTGTATGGAGGCAATATTTGTTCTGGATAAGGAAATAGCTGAATGTATTTTAACACGGCGAGAAAAAGAATATTTGTGTCTCGTTGCAATGGGGTTTCGAAATCATGAAATTGCTAAAATATTATTTGTCAGCCGCAGTACAGTAAAAAAGGAATTAGAGTCTATATTTATAAAATTGTCTTCAAGAAATCGCGCAAATGCTGTTGCTGTGGCTTTTATACATAAAATTTTAAATAATACTCTTTTGTCTGAAGTCTTTCAGCAATATAACCTTCAAGAGCATCCGATATTTAAGGATAGTAAAAAAGCAGATAAAAAAAAGTTGGATGCTTTCAGAAAATTGTATTAAACATTGCCTGTCGAACTGTTTCGGTCATCTTCTAACTGTCTGATGTCAATATTTTCATTTTCATAATCATAACTGTTGATATCTTGGATATCTATTTCAACATTAACATCTGCATCAACCATTTCAATATCGCTTTTTAAAAATTCTTTAACCTTTCCGTCTTCCATTTTTACAGCAACTTTTCCGCTTAAAAATTGCAGATAGCAGACTTTACCTAGTCCGTCAGGAGTCATAACGGAAGAACCTACCGGCGGCATACCTTTTGCAGCATCAATGTAGTGTGAATATTCATAAGTCAGGCAGCACAAAAGTCTTCCGCATGTGCCGGAAATTTTTCCGGGAGCAATCGGCATTCCCTGATCTTTTGCAAGTTTAACGTTAATCGTCGCAAATTTTCGCAAAAAACTTGAACAACAAAACGGTCTTCCGCAAATTCCCGTACCTTCAACTATTGAGGTTTCATCACGCACTCCGATATGCCGTAAATCAATTCTTACACGGGTAAATACCTGAGTTAAATCTTTTAACAGCGCCCTAAAATCGACTCTCTCGGGAGCTGTGTAATAGAATGTTATTTTTCTTCTGTCAAATGTAATTCTGCACTGTACAAGGTTCATGTTCAGCTTATGCTGCTGAACAAGCGCCTGGCATTTGAAAAAGGACTGTACTTCTTCCCGTTTTATGTCATCAAGTGTTTGAAGATCTCTTTGGGACAGTGTTCTTATAACCTGTAAAGGTGCAGGTTTTTCCGGGCTGTTTTCCCATATTTCGGCGACTTTTGAATTCACCAGAAAAGCTTTTAAGGCTTCCTCTCCTTTTTCTGTTCGGACAAGCACCATCTGACCGTCTTCAAGTTTTATTGTTTCAGGTACTTCCAGCGGGTAAAATGTGTTTTTCAAATATTTTACGGCAAATTTCATTATACGTATCTTTCTTCTTCTTTGAGTTTTCTGTTCATTAATTTTTCTAAAAGCGCCTGAGGCGTAATATCAGTATAAACTGCCTCGTAAATCGCATTAGACACAGGAACTTCTATATTTAACTTTTTAGCAAGTTCACAAATTGCTTTTGAGGTTTTAACACCTTCTGCAACAGAGCCCAGTTCTTTTAAGATATCATCAATTTTTTTCCCTTTAGCAAGCATTGAGCCTACAGTATAATTTCTTGACATCGGGCTTGAACAGGTCGCGATTAAGTCCCCCATTCCGGACAATCCGTAAAGAGTTGACGGGTTTGCACCGAGATTTATACTTACTCTGACAATTTCTGCCATACCTCTGGTTAAAAGTGTTCCGGAGCAGTTATCTCCGAGTCCCATTGTATGAGCAAAGCCCGAAGCTATTGCAATAACGTTTTTCAAAGAACCGCCGAGTTCAACCCCTATAACATCTGTATTTGTGTATAATCTGAATTTATTCGGAACATTAAGGGCTTTTTGAACAAATTCAGCTGTTTTGATATCTTCACAGGCAACTGTTGCGGCTGTCGGAAGTCCGGCGAGAACCTCTTTCGCAAGAGTCGGCCCGGAAAGAATTGCAAGACTCTGCTGCGGCAAAACATCTTTAATAACTTCAGACATCCTCATCAAAGACGGAAGTTCAATCCCCTTTGAGGCGTTAACTAAAATTTGTTCGGACTTTATGCCGGCTTCTTTTAATTTTTCGCAAACATCACGAGTTCCGGATGTCGCAACAACTGAAAGAATTATATCTGCATCACAGATTGCAGCGGAAAGATTTGAAGTAATTTCGACTTTTTCATCTAACTGGACTTCAAGCGGTTTTGAGCAGTGTTTATTGATTTTTAAATCATCTGATAAATCCTGTTCCCTGCCCCAAACCGTTATACTCTCAAAATTATTTGTTAAAAGCCATGCGAGTGTCAATCCCCAGCATCCGGCTCCCAATACTGTTAATTTCATATTTTCTCCTTATACGGGCTGGCCAATGTTAAGCAATTTACGAAGCACGCCGCCGTGTTTTCTCAATTCTGTTCTTGCGTTTTCAACATCCATTTTCATCATTATAGAAACTATTGATGTTTTAATTTCCCATCCGGATTTTAATAACGCAGCAAGTGCTTCACTATGAGTAACATTTGCAATTTGGGCTACAATTCTTATAGCTCTGTCTTTTAATTTTTCATTAACCGGCTGCAAGTCAATCATAAAGTTTTCGTAAGTTTTACCGATTTTAATCATTGCACCGGTTGAAAGCATATTCAACACCATTTTCTGGGCGGTTCCGGCTTTGAGTCTTTACGAGCCTGCAATAACTTCAGGGCCTACTTCAGGGCATATTACAAGCCCAGCTTCTTCCGCAATTCTTCCTTTGGGATTGCAGGTAACGCCTATTGTCTTACAATTAACTTCTTCGGCTCTTTTCAAAACTCCTAGTAAATATTTAGGGTTTCCGCTGGCAGAAATTACAACTGCGACATCTTTGTCTGTCAAAATTTTAGCATCATCATATCCAAGTTCGGAGTTGTCTTCAGCTCCTTCTATTGAATGTCTGATAGCTTCATCTCCGCCGGAAATAAAACCTTGTACCATATCTTTTGAAACACTGAAAGTCGGAGGGCATTCCGAGGCATCTAAAATACCGAGCCTTCCGGATGTTCCCGCTCCAAAGTAGATTAGACGTCCGCCTTTTAAAAATTGTTTTGCAATTAAATCAATTGCGGAAGCAATGTTTTCACTTTCTTCTTCAACGGCAAGTGCAACAAGTTTGTCCTCCTCGTTCATTTTTCTGACAATTTCAATGGTCGGGAGAATATCAATATTTTTTGTATTCTCGTTTCTGTACTCTGTAATAATGTCGCTCATTTTTCTACCCTTTCCGCCGATATTGCCGGTTTTTTGTTTCTGTCGAAGTCTTTATAACCTCTGCTGTTACAGTTTTGCCGGCTTCTCTTAAATTATAAACACTAAACCAATTTAAACAAATTAGCCATTTCAATTGCTGATTTTGCAGCGTCAGAACCTTTATTTCCGGCTTTTGTTCCGGCTCTTTCAATAGCTTGTTCTATATTATCTGTTGTTAATACGCCGAAAATTACCGGAATACCTGTTTGAAGGCTTACCTGTGCAATTCCTTTTGAAACTTCAGCACTAACATAGTCAAAATGTGCAGTAGCCCCCTTGATTACGGCGCCTAAAGCAATAATCGCATTGTATTTCCCTGACTGTGCAAACTTTTGTGCAGTAACAGGAATTTCAAACGCTCCAGGGACTTTCACTATCTCAATATTGTCATCCGTTACCCCGTGGCGTTTAAGTTCATCTATTGCCCCTGAAAGAAGTTTGGAACCAATAAAATCGTTAAATCTTGACAGAATTATACAAAATTTTTCATTTCCTGCAACCAGCTGACCTTCGTATGTTTTCATTTTTGAACTCTCCATTGTTTATAGATACAATAATTTTAACGCATTTGTATCTATTTTACAATAAGAGGAGCAAAAATCTTATAAAAAATATATATTGAGGCTATTACCAATAATCCGCCGCTTATTTTTAACAGCCAGTCAGAGAGTTTGTAAAACCATTTGCTGTTTTTAAGATGCGAAGTAATAAATCCTGCGAGTATCAGGATTAATCCTTGGCCTAATGAGAATAAAAACAGCATAATTATAGCGTGTGATATGCTTGCGGAAAGTGAAGCAAAAGCCATAATTCCCGCTAAAATAGGTGTAGAACATGGAGTTCCCGCGAGAGCAAACACCCCTCCAAGTATTATCGGATAGAGATAAGTATTAGTATGTTCGTTTTTTGGCATTTCTTTAACTATTACAGGGAGTTCAAAGTCAAGAACTCCCAAAAGTTTTAAGCCCATAACCATAATTATTCCCGCGAGGACTATACCGAAATACCCTCCGGCAAATGATATAAAAACTTTTCCTGTAATTGCACAGATTATGCCTATAATTGAAAATACAATTGCAGTCCCAAACACAAAGAAAAGCATTTGTATAAATGTTTTTAAAGGTTTGGCGTCTGAATATCCGCCGACATATCCGACAATAAGCGGAAGCATAGCAAGCGAGCATGGTGAAATTGATGCTATAAGCCCGCCTAAAAAGGATAGAGCAAATAATATCGGTAAACTTCCCTGTTGTGAGAATAAGTTAATATATTGTTCCATTATTCAAGTCCTTTTAAACATTCGTCCATTTCTTCTTCCGAAACCGCTCCTTCAATTCTTTTGACCTGCTGTCCCTTGGAATTTAAAAGAATAACTGTCGGAACAAGTGTTATATTATATTTTTTTATCTGTTCATCATTGAAAGAGTTTTTGTCCTGTACCTGAATTTCTGTAAGAACTATTTGCCCCTCATATTTGGGGAAAATTTCTTTAAAAACTTTGTTCATAGTCTGACAATCAAGACACATTGAAGATGTAAATTTTATAACCTGTGGTTTGCCTGACTGGGCAACCTGTGCTGTCGATTTATTCGCCGTTGTAAGAAGCATATATGCAAATAATGGTATTGCGAATATCAGGGTAATAATAATTGCATTTTTTTTCATCAAAAACTCCTTTCTGTTTTTATTTTAGCATAAACAAAAAAGGAATTTTTCAAAACCACAACCGGGTAGTTTTATATAACTACATAAACTATGTTATTGGAAGACGCTAAGTCTCTAAGACATTAAGACTATAAGTCATTACGGTGCGCAAAGCGCACAGTAAATAGCCTACCTTCCTGCCTTCTTACCCTCTGTCAGCGTATCTTTTCCTCTCTCTCGGGAGGAAAAGATACCTATATATCTTCCGGTATATATAAATCGGCTTTAGACAAAAGCTCCCTTGTATGTTCATAACAGCAGGAGCTTCTGCAAATAGTTTGATATTCCCTTACAATATTTAAAATATCATCAACAGACATTTTTATAATTCGTCTTTCACCTTCTATTATTCGTGCCATTTTTACCTCCGGATATAATATCGGTTAAACAGTAAAAAACTTTTGAAATATCAAATGTCCGGTTTAGAAATAGTTCTTGAAATCTGATTGATATCTTGAAATGCTTAAAAATCTTTGTTATAATAATTATGTTGTAATTAAGAGAGGATAAATGTTATGAGAAATATTATTAAAAACTTCGGGGGGGGGGCGTTTTAGGCTCCGCCGGAGGTCAGGAAGCCCGGGAGGCAGGAGGTCAGGAAGGTCTCGTCACCCTGAACTTGTTTCAGGGTCTCAACGAAGGAAGATTGGAAGATAAGAAGGTAGGAGGGTATGCAGTTATCTGTGAGCGAAGCTCACAAAGTTTTCTATATCCTCCCCTTGAGGGAGGACCGAAATCTCTGATTTCGAGGAGGGGTCTAAATAACGGAAGTCCTAACGTCTTAGCGTCTTATTATCTGAAACAATCCAAACCTCACCCCTACCCTCTCCTTGTAAAGGAGAGGGAGTATAATTCCCCGAAACGAACTTATTCACCTAAACTCGCTTCACTCTTCACACCTCACTGTTCACTTAAAGAGAAAGTCGCGTTTACCTTATCTGAGGTATTAATCACCCTCGGTATCATAGGTGTTGTTGCTGCACTCACAATTCCTGTCTTGATGGGAAATTATAAAAAGCAGGCTGTTGAAACATCATTAAAAAAATATCATAGTATGTTAAATCAGGCTATCAAGTTGTCAGAAGCAGCTAATGGCCCGGCAATAAATTGGAATTGGCAAAGAACTACAAATGCAGAGGCTAAGGATGCCTTTTTTAAACAATATTTTGAGCCATATATTGCAGTAGTGGATACACAAAAAGCACGACATGTTCTTGATACA
>CALVEX010000176.1 GCA_944326655.1 Candidatus Gastranaerophilales bacterium
CCCCCCCCCCGAAGTTTTCAACCAATTTAAAACTCTTCATAAAATAACCTCCTTTTTAAATATTATCTATTATTGCTTTTGTAAATTCCGTAGTAGCGAGATTTCCGCCTAAATCACAAGTAAACAACGACTGCTCAAAAGTTTTATATAAAGCCCTTTCAATTTTCAAAGCATACTGTGTTTCACCGATATATTTAAGCATTTCTATTGCAGAAAGAAGCAATGCTGTAGGGTTAGCTTTATTTTGCTCTTTTATATCAGGTGCAGAGCCGTGAACAGGTTCAAATACAGCATAATCTTTTCCGATATTTGCCCCCTGTGCCACTCCGAGTCCGCCTATCAGCCCCGCACACAAGTCAGATACTATATCCCCGTATAGGTTAGGAAGTACAAGGACATCAAATTGCGAGGGATTTTGAACAAGCTGCATACATAAATTATCAACAAGAATTTCACGTTTAGCAATTTGCGGATAGAGATTTGAGACATTTCTGAAACAATCCAAAAACAAACCGTCAGAAAGTTTCATAATATTTGCTTTTGTAACAACGCAGACTTCTTTCCTGTTATTTTTTACGGCATAGTCAAACGCAAACTTTGCAATTCTTTCAGATGCAGCGCGAGTAATAACTTTTATACTCTCTGCAGTGTCAGCATCAACCTGTCTTTCAATACCGGCATACAAATCTTCGGTATTTTCACGCACTACAACTATGTCAACATTATTAAATTTTGTTTTTACATTTGGTAAATTTTTACAGGGACGCAAATTTGCATATAAATCAAGAGCTTTTCTCAACTGTACATTAACTGAACGAAACCCTTTGCCAATCGGTGTTGTAACCGGCGCTTTCAATGCTACTTTATTTTGCTTTATGGAATTTAAAACCCTTTCAGGTAAAGGAGTGCCTTCAGAGTCAATAACATCGGCACCTGCACTTTGTATATCCCAATCTATCTTCAATCCAGAGGCATCTATAATATCCATAACAGCCTCGGAGATTTCAGGCCCGATACCATCCCCGTTAATCAATGTTATTCGTTTCATTGTTCCTCACAATATGCAATTTACGCTCAAATTTCTGAAAAAATCCGCAATTAGTAACGGTCATACTGTCCTCAAGATAGACAACACCGAGTCCCAAAGCAGTTAAAAGCGGACAGGAAACCCCTTCAGCATAATTTTTACAATCTATACACTGATCGTCATTTTCTATAAATATTTTACCGTCACTACAATACATACAAGCATTATACACTTTCATGGCCTGTTTGTAAATAATTCATAATTTAATATATCTTAACATTTGTATAAAATTAAGCAATTTAAGATAAAAAATTTTTTTTATGTAATTAAGGTAGGTTATACAAAAAACAGGAAGGTTTAGTATGGCAGGTATTTCAAGAATATTGAAAGCCGGAGGCAGGCTTCTTTTTGACCCAAAATTTCAGGATGTAGCAACAGAGTCACTGAAAGCCTCTAAAAAGGCTATGGGGTTTAGAAATTTTCATAAACAAGTTGGAGATGCATTTGTAAAAGCAGAGCAGCAAACCAGGAATACATCTTTTTGGTCAGGCCTAAAAAAATCTCTAACAAGCCTTTTCCCTGATATAAAAAGCAGCTGGAAATCGGCCTCTGGGTTTGGCGGAAAGCTTAAAGCTGTATTTGGACAATTAGGAAAAAGAATGCCTTTGCTGGGTGTACTTTTAACGGCCGCATTAGAATTGCCAAACATTATATCAGCATTCAATGATAAAGGTCTTGGTGGTGGGCTTGTTGAAATAGGTAAATCAACGACAAGACTTGCCGCAGGAACTGCCGGTTTTGTAATAGGTCAGGCGTTAATTCCAATACCGCTTGTTGGGGGATTAGTAGGTGCATTTGCCGGTGATTGGCTAATGAGCAAAATAGTCGGTAAAAGCCATTCCGAAAAGAAAGCAGAAGCAGAAGCAGAAGCAAAAGTTGCAGAGGCGCAGCAGCAATATGCCGAGCAAGTTAATAATCCATATACACAATATGCAGCACAAAGTGCGGCAAACGGCGTAAGTTATCCCCAGCCGACAATGACACCACAGCAGCTGCTGGCAATGCAGCAAATGCTATACGGCGGAGGATTTGGAAGTCCGATGGATCAGGACTTTATGGCCATGACATCAGGAATTAACAGGCTGAATTACCTATGCTAAATAAATAACACGAATAGTGTGAGGCAATACATATATGCTGCAAAGTTCAAACACTTTGCAGCTTGCCTTATAAAAAATACTTTACATTTCTTTACAAAAAAGGCAATTTCATGAGCTGAAAATTTTTATTATATATATACGGGGAAAATAAAATAACTATTAAGGGGAAAATTATGGCAGGCGCAGAGTCAATTCAGAGCCAAAATTTAAAGTTAACAAACTGGCTTTACGGTGTACAGCCGGATGCTCCAGAAATTACAATGGGAGACAAATTATCAGCCACCGGTAACGAATTTTTAATGGGGACCGCTGGTATTCTTGCATTGCCGCTTGCAGGAAATTTGTTTAGACAGCCATGGCAAGCATTTCAAGGCATGGACAGAGCAAATGGCGTCTCATATCTTGATGCCTGGAAAAAATTGTCGGAACAGGCAAAAGCAAATAGTGCAGCTCTTAAAGGAGAGAATTTCTGGCAATCTTACAGAAACAGAAGTTTATACCGCCAAATTACAGGGATGAGTTCTGAAATTCCGGCATATGACCCTTCAAAGCTACCTTCAGGTAAAATGAGTGCAAAACAAATACAAAAAAATTGGAGCATGCGTTTAAAAAACAGATGTTACGCTGATGCAAAACGTTTAATTGAAGAAACAAAACAAATGCTTGAAGATGCAAAAAAAAGCGGAAAAACATTAACAAAAGCTCAGCTAAAAGAACAGCTTGGAAAAGTACGCGAGGCAATTCGTCAAGGCGATATAGAAGTCAATAAAGCAATACAGGAGGGCAGAATTAAGCCTACATCAAGGTTCGGCAGATTAAAACATAATTTAAAATTAAAAACAGGCGGATATAAACTTGAAGCAAAAATGCTCAGTAGTGTCAGAGGTGCAGGAGCACTCAAATGTGCATCTAAATGCGTAAAAGGATCCGGTTGGATGGCTTTAATTCAGGGAGTCTTGGAAATTCCGGATATTATATCTGCATATCAAATTGACAAACAAGAAGAAGCAGCAGGCAGAGAATCAAACAGAGGGAATAAGCAACTTGCAAAATCCGCAGTTAAAGTAGGTTCAAGCGTTCTCGGTTATGCAGCAGGCGCTGCTGCAACAGGAGCAATTGTCGGTTCCGTATTCCCGGGCATAGGAAATGTTGCAGGTGCAGTTATAGGTTTTGTCGGCGGTTTAATAGGCGGCTTTGTTGCAAGCTGGGCTGCCGGTAAAGCAACAGATGCCATTACTGGTGAAAAAGATTCGCTTGACAAATCTGAAGTACAAATATATGAGGAAGAACAAAATGATGCTTTAGCAGAAGAGTCAAACAAAATAGCCATAGAAGCAGGTGCAAACTTAGAAAACCAAACGAATCTTTTGGCTACAATAGAAAAACAAATTGAAGAAGGAAATATTCCTCCTGATGAAGTTCTTGCAGCATACCAATATGTACTTGAAGACAATAATGAAAGAATTGATAAAATAGCAAAATACAAAGATGCAATTAATATACTTGCCGGCATCAGCGGTATAGGCAGTACATCATATAATACAAGCCCGTTCACAACGTGGGGACAATATTGGTAATAAAAACGGAAGTGTTAAGCTTCCGTTTTGTTATTTGTATTTATTTACGTAATTATTCCTTGGTGTACATAACAGTAATGCGATTCTTCGCCTCATTGTCATTCTGAGGGCATAGCCCGAAGAATCCCATATCTTAAGCTCAGAATGACATATTCTATTTTTGTGTATGTCAAGGAGGGATAATTACGTTTATTTAAATAGAAGATACATTAAAATCCCGCTCGGCACGACTTGAATTACATTCAAAGATATTTTTTAAAAATCGTTCTATAGTCGCTTCCATGCTGGAAATTTCTTCCTTTAATGCTTTATAGTTTTCTTCTTTAACATCCCTTAGAGCATTTTCAAAAATTTCATCATGATACATATCAAATCTCCTTATAATAATTTTGTGCACGTGTCATACACAAAAGCTACTTCACATATTCCCGTTAACGGCTTTTTTAGAAACTTTCTTTAACGGAAATCACAATATTGTTACAAAATTTATTATTTCTGTAAAATAAAATAACTTTAGGGTAGAATATTAAAATACAGGGGAAAAAGAATGGCAACCGATTTTCTTACAAGTTACGATTACTACTCAAGCAGACGCGATATGGAAGTCATATCAAATATTGTTGAGTCTCTAAAAAAAATTCTTGAAGAGGATAAGCTTCAAACACAGCCGCTTTTCTTAAAAACATCTGAAAACCTTATTTTAAATATAGCAAGAAAAGTTGTTCAGGAAAAAAAGAAAACTTTTTTAATCGGCATTACAGGAGAAAGTGCATCAGGTAAAACTGTTTTTGTTGATAATACTATAAAAGCCTGCGTCAAAGATAAAAGAGAAGGTATCTATACGGTAATTCGCTGTGATGATTATTACAAAGATACTTCAAAAGAGCTTATAGAAGCAGGAAGCTACGAAGAACTTTTCAAAACAGGTTTCAGCTTTGATACTCCTGATGCGATTGATCTTGAATTAATGAAAAAACACCTCATGAAACTTAAAGCCGGAAAAGAAATAGTTTCACCTAAATATGACTTTGTAACATGCGTTTCTGATCCGGCAGGTGATGTTAAAAAGCCGGCAAAAGTTGTCCTAACCGAAGGTTTATATGTCTTGAATGAAGGCATAAGAGATATTATGGATGTAAAAGTTTATGTTTACACTCCGCTTGAAGTGATTAAAGAAAGATGGTATAAAAGAGCCGAATTAAGAGGAAAAACAGGTGCTGCCGCTGATTTACAATTTCAGGATGTGAACAAAACCGCCCAGCAATATATCAGACCTGCTTACCAAATCTCAGATGCAGTAATTAACGGAATGGTTTCCCAAAAATATATTCAAGATATTACAGACGAAATATTTAACACTTTAAAAAATATTGTAGAATATTAACAAACACACATAAAATTAATTAAAAGAGAGCCTGATTTTCAGACTCTCTTTTAACATTTAATGATTAATCATACAAGGGCACTTCGGCTGTATCCGTTGGAGATAAATCCTGTCGCAAGTATCGCATGTTTCATTAAATGCTCTTGTACATGTCGGACAGGTATTTAAAGTTACACGTGTACATTCATCACATTTAACCTTTTTAACCTTACATTTGTTGCAGTTTTTAAATCCGGTAAAAGGATTCAGACTGAAATCGGTCTTATTTTCACCTATGCCAATATATGGCAGCGGGTTAAGATAAGAAATATATGGCATAGGATTTAAAGACTGCGTGCCTTCCCAGGCAGCAAAAGCTCCTTGTGTTGATAGCGAAATCGCACCTATCAATGCTAAAGTAATACATAAATTTTTCATAAAATACTCCCATAAATTTTGACAGCTACAAATCTGTCTACAAATTTATTTTAAACTTTATAATTTATGTTTACTATAGCCGAAATAATAAGAGGACTGCCCGAAAGTAGTCCTCTTAAAAATTAATTTAAGAAATAAATATATTAAAGAGCCTGCTGAACTCTGCAAATTGAAGCATCATCAAGCAAAATTACATATACTTCTTCACCGGCTTTTGCATGGTATTTCAATCCCGGGGTTACAAGACCTGTAATTAAACCGACAGCTGCACCAACCGGAGTACCTATTGCAACACCTGTTCCGATTTTGTCAGGGCTTGGGATGAATGCAAAGCCGACACCTGCACCGGTACCGATTGCACCGCCTGTTACCGTGCATAATGCAAGCTTACCTGCAGTCATCCATGGACCTTC
>CALVEX010000177.1 GCA_944326655.1 Candidatus Gastranaerophilales bacterium
GAAGTTTTTAGCCAAATTTAAAATATTCTTTGTAATCTTATATCCTGATAAAGTCCGTTTTCGTCCAGTTTGATTTTGGTATAATCAAACAACTTCCTACCGCTAATATTTAGTGACGTTGGGCAAATATACCTATCCTATCTAAAAAATACTTCCTACCAAATCGGACTTTAAAATACCACCTGAAAGTATTGATTTTACTAACAAAAAAGACCCTAAAAAGGGTCAATTTGTAAATGGCGGGAACGACGAGGCTCGAACTCGCGACCTGATGCGTGACAGGCATGCGCTCTAACCAAACTGAGCTACGCTCCCATATGCTTTTGTCAAAGTCTTTCGACAATTTTTATTATAATATGCTGAATTTTTTTTTAAAAAAGTTTATATTAATTTTTTTTCAATAAAAAAGTCAATAAAAAAATGGCCTTATATATATAAGGCCATTTTTTTATGTTGTATGTTGTGTTAGTTATATAAAGGAGCAAGTTTTGCCGATTGTTGAGGAATTACGCCCTCCTCAATTGATTGATATACTCTGTAATCAATTACAGGGAAACAATTGTCTATGCTTTCAATTTCTTTAAGTTTAGCATCATCAATATTGCCGCTTTCAATCATATCAGCAATTTTTTCAAATCTGTCAACATGTTCTCTGAACCTGTCTGTTGCATAATCTTTTGCCTGCCAGGTTGTGATTAGGAAAGGCCAGTCAGAACTTTGCAATAACAGATTCTCTCTTGCCAGTTGGTTTAGTGCTCTGTGAAGAAGTTTGTTATCCGGAATTTGTGGATACTTGTCCGCAATTGCATTAATACGTTTTTCACAGGCATGAATTATAGGCCACATCCATTCTGTCAAGTGGTTATTCCATACATAGAAGTGACCGCCCTGTCCCCATGAACTTTCTGGAATTTGAATGGCTTCTTTAGGCGGATATTTATGAATATATTCGCCGGCAGTCATTCTTTCCACTTCAGGAAGGTAAGTCGCAAATTTTTTGATAACCTGCTTGATAAACTCAACACCTTCAAACCACCAGTGGCCGAAAAGTTCTGTATCAAATGATACCATTACCAAGCCTTCTTTACCTGTTGCTTTTTTATAATCATTAAGCATGTGGTAAATAAGTGTTGTATAGTGGTCTGAATTTTCATTTACTTTATTTAGTGCCAAAACAGGGTCATAAAGCATTTTATCACCTAAATCAGTTGTCGGGGAAGTTATTCTCCAGTAATGCATTCCTGATTTGTCGTCTTTTTTGTGGAATTCTCTGAAGCAGCCGTCACCCGGATAACCGTCTGCTGCTGACCAAACCTGGTAACCTGCTCTGTCATTTCTGCCCATAACAGCAACCTGTGCATCCGGAAGCCAGTATGCGGAATAAGTATCATAACCTGTTGCCGGACGTTCTGGGAGCGGAATGTATTCAATATTTCCGTAAACACCGATTACACGTCTGTTACCTATAGAATTCCCGCCTTCGATTACGTGGGATTCTGTAAAGAAGTACTCAATATCGTTGTTTTGAAGTGTAACTTCTATAGCAGGTCTCCAGTGTTTTTTACCGTCTTTGCCAACATATTCATAACCTTGTCTGTAAGCACATTCAGGAAGCCAGCATCCGCATGCTTTTTTCCCAAACAATCTTTTTGTAGTGTCGGAGCCAACTTTAAATTGAGCATTGAGGTTACTATCCGTAGCTAAAAGCGGTGAAAATCCGTGTGTAGCTCCGGATGTTGTAATTTCTATACATCCGAGATCCTGATATTTTTTAAATTGGGCAATCAAGTCCATTTCGTATTTATTAACAAAAGAATCTTTGATATGGGTAAACCAGTCGAAATAATATTTGGCCAGATATTTAAGATGCTGTGAATGCGCAACTTTTGGATCAGGATATCTTTCCAAATCTTTAGAAACCTGTGCAATTCTTGAATCAAGATATTTAACAAATCCTTCCTGTAAATATCTGTCATTAAGCTGTTCTGCCAAAATTGGTGTAATGCCTACAGTCAACTTAGCTTTAATTCCTTCATCGTATAATTCAGAAATTGCGTTTAATAAAGGAACGTAAGTTTCAGCCATACATTCATAAAGGTTTTCTTCCCCGAAAGGCCACATACCGGCTTTTCTATAATAGGGAAGGTGGCTGTGTAACATAAATACGAATTGTCCTACTGACATTTGTGCCTCCATATCTTATTTTAAACGAATTATTATATAACTATAATTCTTTCTTATATAATATTTATACCACAAATGGCTAAAAAATATAATCCTTAAGAACTAATTCTTGTGTATAATGTTACAAATTTTAACAGTATAATTTACACTTTATACTACAATTATAATAATATATTGAAATTCGTGGGATTGCATGTTATACTTAATCTATTCTATTATTAAATATGGAGGTTGAATTTATGAAAAGATTTAACAATTTATTAAATTTATATATAAGCCCGATTGATGGGGCAAGCGGCTGCGCTTTCGGGGGGGGGACACTCTGGGCTTTGCCGGAGGGTCAGAGGTCTATAAGGCAAGCGGACTGGCCGGTTCCGCTACCGTGAATATCGATCTTCCCG
>CALVEX010000178.1 GCA_944326655.1 Candidatus Gastranaerophilales bacterium
AAAGCCGACTTTAGTAAAAGTGTTTTCATCCTTTTTTAAAATGCCTGCAAAAAGGGTTATTCCGCCCTTGTGTAAAGAATTTTTAACCCTGTAGGTTGCGGCGAAAGCTGATTTTTTCTTTAATCTGTACTGTTTTTTCAGCATATTTTTACCAGAACAACACAGCACGCCTAAACATTCCGGCCTGCTGTGTTTAATTCATAATCTTTTTTTTGCTATTTATGCACGTTTTTTAGCGGTGATAGCCAATTTATGGCGTCCTTTTGCACGTCGTCTGTTCAATACTTCCTGTCCGCCCGGAGTAGCCATTCTGGCTCTAAATCCGCTGACTTTTTGCCTTTTTACTTTTGTTCCTTCTAGTGTACGTCTCATTTCTTTATTCCTTTTAATTTATATTTGTCGTATAATTCAAATGTTAAATTAAAAAAAATTATTAGTCAACACAAATGGAGGGGCAGGTTAAATAATATGAACAAAAAATGTAAAATCGGTTTTATTGGCTGCGGAAAAATGGCCGGTGCAATTATAAAAGGCATGATTTCTTCAAAGTTTATTTCAAAAGAATTTATTAAAGGTTCGGAAATTGACTGTGACGCGGCTGATGCTGCTCAAAAACGTTTGGGAATTGAAGTTTTAACGGATAACAAACTTCTTACAATTGATAGTGATGTTATTTTTATTGCAACCAAGCCTAATTATGTCTCAGACGTACTGGAGGAAATTAAAGAAGAATTGACTCCGGAAAAACTTGTAGTTTCAATTGCTGCCGGGGTATCAACTTCAAAAATCGAAAATATAATAGGCAGAAACAGGGTTGTTCGTGTAATGCCTAATACTCCGGCACTTGTTCTTGAAGGTATGAGCGGAGTTTGTAAAGGGGCATATGCAGCGGATGAAGATGCGGAATTTGTTATGGAGATGCTCTCAAATATCGGAAAATGCATTGAAGTTTCAGAAGATAAAATAGATGTTGTAACTGCAATTTCAGGTTCAGGACCTGCATTTTTCTATAAAGTTATTGAAGATATGGCACGTGCCGGGGAAAAACTCGGACTTGAATACGAAAAATCTTTGCTGTTAGCAGTCCAGACAGCGCTTGGCTCTGCTAAAATGGTTATGAACAGGGAAGATTTATCTGTCCAAACCCTTATTGATAATGTCGCAACAAAAGGCGGATGTACATTTGTCGGTATTTCTGTTATGAACGAAGAAAATTCTGATGAACTTTTCTATGATGTTATTTCAAAAACCGCAAAAAAAGCTAATGAATTAGGTAAATAATTATTAAGAAAACCGCAAAAAAAAATGTTTACGGGATTTCAAATTCTGTAAACATTTTTTTATTACAGAGGTATTTCCCCTAACTATTATGACGAGAATCGAAAATACAAAATTTCCACAATATTATTACTATAATTTCCCTGCAGAGGAAAAAGAAGATAAAAAAGTATCCGCTAAAAGTTTACTTAACTCTGATTTATTACAAAAGACCCTTGCAGGTGCAGGATTTGCCGGGCTTGCAATTGTTGCAATATACCAGAGAAACAAAATAAGCAGACTTTCAAGGCAGCTTGGTGCGCAAAAAAATGTATATTCCAATACTCCGCCGGCAGAACAGCTAATTCCGTACAAAATTTTAGATTTTCAAAAAACAGAACTTTTTAAACCTTTTCAAAAATCTAAAAACGGCTTTATTCAGTTTCTTTCTTCACTAAATAGTGAACCTTCAAAGGTGAAAGAGTTTTTATTTGCTATAACCGCCGATAAAAAAATGAGCTTTGATTTTATAAAAGAGGTTATAGCAGATCCGCGAAAATCGGCTTATAACTTAAAAATCTTACGGGACAAAATCGGCGGGAATAAAAATCTTATGCAATGGCTTCAGGCTCCTAAAGGTTATAACGAGGCTTATACAAGATATATAACTGAAATTACCAGAGAAGCCGACAGTAACAGCTCATATCATGATATGCTTTTGAAAATTTCTCCCAACTGGCACGTTCATATTTTGCGAAACGGAGCAGACAGTTTTAATATAGGCAAACTTCCAAAAGTATTTGAGGAATTAGGTGATTTTAATCATTTTGCAGAGTGGATGAATATGCATGTTTTTAAAATTGGAGAGCCCGAAACCTTGGAATACAGCGGAAAATATATGGAGGTTACGGTATTAAATAACGGCAGATCCGGGAAAATACCTTATAAGATAAAGTTTTTGAATACAGACGATAATAAAGAATACGTTTTAAAGGTTCAGCAAAGATGGGGGTGTAATACCCCTTATGCACGGGAATGTCTTGCATATCGCTCAGATTCAACATGTATGGATGCACAAATAGATTATTATTTATCGCTTAATAACTGTGAAAATATACCTAAAATGTATTATTATGACTATGGCTCAAATGCGGCTTTATATGAATTTTTGACTGGAGCTCATCCGAAAGGCTTGAATAATCCTCTGACAGCAAACAGCAGATTAACTGATTTAAACAGTTTGGGAATATACTACAATGACGCCTGTGATGTGAATTTTATTGAACAGGACGGTATTTTAAAAGTTATTGACAACGGTGATTCCAGCTTTATTGATCCTTTAAGACCCGGGGCTAAAGGCTATAACTTTGAACTCCCCAACTGGTGCGGTGTTGGCCTGCCTAATTTAGGTATGTTAGACTAGAATTTTATATTTTCTGGAGAAATAATTTCTGACGATGATGCCAAAAATTCTGTTAAACTTTTAACCCGGATTTTTCTACCGTCTTTCCCGGACAAAATAAGTCCCTGTTTTAATCCGAGAATGCAGCCAGGGCAAGTTGTTAATACAATGTCTGCATTGGTTTTAATTATATTTTCAGCTTTTTTCTTTGAAATTTCCCGTGAAATCCTGTTGTTTTTTAGCGCAAATTCTCCCCCTAAACCGCAGCAGGCTTCATAATCATTCATTTCAATATATTCAATATTTTCGCAATTATTTAATAGCGGTTTCAAAAAATTATCGTTTGCAAGATGACAGGGTTTGTGGAAAGTCACTTTTAATGGTTTGGCAAACTTAAATTTCAGTCCCTGCCTGTTTATTAATTCTCCGATGTTTATGAACTTTACATCCATATATTGTCTTAAAGTGCTTTCGCAGCTTGCGCAGTCTGTTAAAATATAATCAAATTTACAGTCTGCAATCATTTTCAGGTTATGATTTTTGGCTTGTTCATAGCGTTCAAGGTTTCCGCTTGATAAAAAAGGGAGTCCGCAGCAATCAAAATCTTTTTCAATAATTTCAATATCGGAATTTTTAAATATTTTGTTTAAATATATATCTGTCCGCGGGCATACATTGTTTACACATCCTTTAAAGTAAAGGAGTTTCTGAGAATTAGAACTTTTTCCTATTATTTGTTTTCTAAAAGGTTTTGTAATTGTTTTGAAAAATCTGATAAAATTTCCAAATATTAAATTTGATTCAATAAAAAAAACAATTTTTCCGGATAATGTATTTTTTGCATATTGGTATTTTGCAGTTTCAAAGATTTTGCACACATCTATTCCGCTGGGGCAAAAGTCGGTGCATTTCCCGCATTTCAGGCATAAGTCCAGATATTTATTTATATTTTTATTAAGTTTTAAATCACCTTTTAATACTCCGTCAAGCATAACAAATTTTCCTCGCGATACGGCGCAGTCGTTGCCTGTTTCTTTATAAACAGGGCACACAGACTGGCAAAGTCCGCATTTGGAGCACTTATTTATATCATCAGCAAAATCTTTTAATTCTTTTATACTCATTATTATACAATTGCTACGTGCGAGTCATCTTGGACATTTTGTTCATATTTATATAAATAGCCTGATTTTACTTTAGGTTCAAACGGTTTTAAATTTTTCCTGCGCTCGTTAAGAATTTTTTCATCAACAAGCAGGCTTATTGTATGGTTTGGAATATCTATTTTTATCCGATCGCCGTCGTTTATTAAAGCTATTGTACCGCCTAAGGCTGCTTCCGGGCAGATATGTCCCACACAAATTCCCCGCGTTGCACCGGAAAAACGGCCGTCTGTAATAAGCGCGCATTTTGTCCCCAGACCTTTACCTACAAGCAGTGATGTCGGAGCAAGCATTTCACGCATTCCGGGGCCTCCTTTGGGGCCTTCGTAGCGGATTACTATTACATCGCCTTCTTTAATCCGGTCGTTTTCAAGAGCGGACATTGCTTCTTCCTCGCTGTCGAATGTTTTTGCGTTTCCTTCAAACGTGTAACATTCCGGCGCAACGCCTGATGTTTTTATAACACATCCGTCTTTTGCAAGGTTGCCGTATAAAATACTTAATCCGGGCTGAGTGTATTTTGAATTGTCATAATCGGGTATAATATTTTTATCCGCCCATGCATTTTGTGCTATTTCTTTTGTTGTTAGGCCGCAAACGGTTTGTGTATTTTTTATAAATTTTTCAAGAGATTTGAGTACGGCCGGAATTCCTCCTGCGTTATGAAAATCTGCCATTGTTAAAGTTGATGACGGATTTATCTTCACTATTTGATGAATGTATTCACTTATTTGTTCAAAATCTTTTAATGTAATATCAATTCCTCCGGAATTTGCTACTGCAAGAAGATGTAAAAATGTATTTGTAGAACCGCCTAAAGCCAAATCAACTGTTATTGCATTTCGTAAACTATCTCTTGTAATAATATCTGAAGGTTTTATATCTTTATTTACCAGTTCAACTATCTGAATACAGCTTTCAAAAGCTATTCTTCTTTTTTTAGAAGAAACTGCTGATGCGGACGAACAGTAAGGCAGGCTCATTCCCATAACTTCGGCGAGGCATGCCATAGTGTTTGCAGTGTACATTCCCTGACAGGCACCTGCTGACGGACAGGATTCTTCTTCAAATGCAAGAAGTTCGTCTTCTGTAATTTCACCCTTTCTGAATCTCCCGACAGCTTCAAAAGATCCGGTTACCATGGTTAATTTATGCTGCCCGCGGCATTCTCCGTCAAGCATGGGGCCAGCTGTTACAATTATTGCGGGGATATTCAGCCTTAATGCCCCTATAAGCATTCCTGGTGTAATCTTATCGCAATTTGAAAGAAGCACAATTCCGTCAAGTTGGTGTGCGGCAGCAACAGTTTCAATACAATCCGCAATTAAATCTCTTGACGGCAGAGAGTACCTCATTCCGCTGTGTCCCATTGCAATCCCGTCGCAAATGGCGGGAACGCCGAACACAAATGCCTGACCGCCGGCAGAATGTATTCCTTTTTCAATTTGTCTTTCTAAATCTCGCATTCCTATATGCCCCGGAACCAAATCCGAAAAAGAACTGGCAATCCCAATAAACGGAGCCTGCATATTTTTTTTGCTGACACCTGCTGCCATAAGTAGTCCTCGGTGCGGTGTTCTTGCTATCCCTTTTTTTACATTGTCGCTTTTCATTGTTTTACAACCTTTATAATATTCCAGTTTTCATCCCACTGAACATATCCGTCTAAATTAATATTGTGATATTTGTATGGATTATTAATATATTCAGTATTAAACATATTTAGCTTGGCAAGACGTTTAATTATGTCCGGTAACAATGTTGTGCTGCCAGCAATTGTTCCGTCTTTTGATGTCGCTTTTATTCCGTCATAGTAAATAACTTCATCCGCAAAGACGGTTTCTTTCAAATTACTTTTTGTAATCGGTAAACTATCACTTATCAAAATAATCTTGTCCGCCGGTTTTGTTTTGAATACAAGTTTTAATGCCTCATTCGACACGTGAACCCCGTCTGCGATGATTTCTGTATAAATATTGTCACTAATTAGTGAGGAAAGTGCAGTCGATTCTCCTCTGTGAGTAATCCCTGACATTGCGTTAAAAAGATGGGTTACACCGGTGCATTTGCTTAAATCTCCGCCAATACAGTGCCCTGCCTGAACTTTAATGTTTTTGTGATTAAGATAATTAAGTAACCCATCCCCGAAATCAGACAGATTTCGACCATCCCTCAAGGGGGTGGTATTTGTACATAATTCAGGAGCAAGCGTTACAATTTTTATAAAATCATCTTCAATTAATTTATAATTTTCAATAGTCGGCGGTAAAAAGTAATCGGCATTATGAATTCCCTTTTTTTGCGGGTTGATGAAGATACCTTCCAGATGGACGCCTAAAATTTTTGCCATATCGTCAGTTTGTTTTGAGGCGGCTTCCTTTATAACGGAAATTGCTTTTTTAGTATTTTCAATCGAGTCTGTAACGAGAGTAGGGAATATTCCTCCTATACCGTATTTTAGGATTTCTTTTGAAAGATATAAAATATCATCAACAGACGCCTTATTAAAGTCAATTCCGAAACATCCATGGAAATGTTGTTCTATTAAAAGTTTTGTTCTCAATGCTCCTCCCCGAAATCAAATAGATTTCGTCCCTCCCTCAAAAGGAGGGTATTTATTTTAAATAACGCTTACTTCAAAGACTTTTCGGGCTTCTTCCCTGTAATCAAAGTGAATTGTTTTGTCTTTCAAGATTTGATAATCTTCGTGACCTTTACCTGCAATTACAACAACATCATTGTTGTTTGCAATGTTTTTTAAAAGAGCAATTGCACTTCCCCTGTCAGGTTCGACAATAACGTTTTCCGTATCAACCGATTTAAGACCTGCAATAATATCTGTTATTATAACCTGAGGGTCTTCAGACCTTGGGTTATCGCTTGTAATAACAATTTTGTCGGCAAGTTTTTGCGCTATTGCACCCATTTTAGGCCGTTTTGTGGCATCTCTGTCTCCGCCGCAGCCAAAAAGACAAATAAGTTTACCGTCTTCGGGCGTAATTTCTCTTGCGGATTTTAATACATTTTCCAAGCCGTCGGGGGTATGCGCGTAATCGACTATTACAAGCGGTTTTTTGACAACAACTTCAAACCTTCCGGCAACACCTTTGACATTTTGTAAAGCTTTAAGAGCAACTTCAATATCAATTCCCATTGCAACAGCTGTGGTTACGGCTGCAAGAACATTATAAACGCTGAACATTCCGTTCATGTGGAGATTAACTTTATATTCTGAAGCGTTTGCAATGAGTGTGAATTCGGCCCCGTTTAAAGAAAAATTGATATCATGAGCCATAACATCGCTTTGCTGTCTGACGCCGTATGTGTATATTTTAACACCTTCCGGTACAACGCTTATAAATCTGTCGCCGTATTCATCATCTGCGTTTATTACTGCAAAATTACCCTCTTTTAGGCTTTCAAAGAGCAAGGCTTTGGCCTTAAAATAATTTTCCATAGTTATGTGATAATCAAGGTGGTCTTGTGTTAAATTTGTCAAAACAGCTCCGTTAAATCTGCATCCGCCCACACGATTTTGGTCAAGAGCGTGTGAACTAACTTCCATTACCACATTGTCAATTTTTTCCACATCCTTTATCATGCGAAGTGTTGCCTGCAATTCCGGAGCCTGCGGGGTTGTATGTTTGGCATCGCGATATTCACCATTTGATGAAAGTTTATACCCGAGAGTTCCGATAAGCGCGCATTTTTGTCCGTTTTCTTCAAATATCTTTTGAATTAAATGGGTTACGGTTGTTTTTCCGTTAGTGCCGGTTATTCCTATTAAATTTATGCCTTTGGACGGGCTTGAATAAAATCTGTCTGCAATATCCGCTATTTTATGGCGTGTGGAAGACACAACAACCTGGGGGATTTTTGTCCCGTCTACTTTTTTTTCTACAAGAAGCGCGGCAGCTCCGTTTTCGATAGCACTTTTTGCAAATTCATGCCCGTCAGTGTGTTCTCCGACAAGACATACAAATATATCGCCTTTTTTGGTCGTTTTGGAATTATATGAAATTCCTGTTATATTTACGTTTTTGAAATTTATTAAATCTTTGTAATCCAAATACTCAATTAATTCATCTAATTTCATTTTTATCTCCTGTCAAAACTATATTTAATTATTTTTTTCTTTTACCGGGGCTTTATCAGGTTTTAGGTTTAAAATTCTTGCCACCTGTGTTGCAACCTCATGAAAAACCGGGCCTGCAACCGTATTCCCCCAAATCGCACCGACTTTGGCGCTGTCCACCATTACATAAATAAGTACCTGCGGGTCGGAAGCCGGGAAATAACCTATTGTTGACGTGTACATATATGGAGTATAACCGGCGCCCCCTTCTTTGGGCTTTCTTGATGTGCCTGTTTTAGCCGCAATATTATATTTATCCATTTTAATCACGGAGCGACCGTTGTTAACTGCGGCTGCAAGTAATCTTGTAATTGCCTGTGCTGTTTCGGGCTTTACGACCTGAATATGGTGAATTTTGTTGTCGTACTCTTCCTGATTGTACTTAATAACATGGGGGGTTATGCGGACGCCGTTGTTTGCCAGAGCCTGAACAGCTGAAATCATCTGAATTGCAGTGACTGATGTTCCGGATCCGTAAGACATTGTCGCCTGAATCCCCTGATCCCAGTGGCTCCAGTACGGCAAAAGGCCGACAGATTCTCCGGGAAGATCTATCCCTGTTTTTTCTCCGAAGCCGAAACGTTTTAATACTCCGTAGAATTCAGCTGGTGACATTGTTTTTGCAATATTAATAGAACCTATATTGCTTGAATGTTCAAACAAATATTCAAGAGAGATTTCTCCGGGGTATGGTCGTATATCATAGTCGTAATTTTTAATTTCCCATTTTCCGATTGTGGTTTTGCCTGTATCAAGAACTTTTGATTGTTCGTTAATTTTTCCCAGATCCATTGCACTTGCAACCGTAACGGTTTTAAAAGTCGAACCCGGCGGGAAAACGTCTGTAAGCGTCCAGTTTTTAAGCTGCTGGGGAGTTGCTTTCTTGTAATTATTAGGGTCAAACGTCGGATAAACTGCATAAGCAAGAATTTCTCCGGTCTTTGGATTCATAACAATAACGGTTCCGCGTTCCGCTTCTTTTTCTTCAACCATTTTTTCGATTTCTTTTTCGCAAACGTGCTGTATGGCCGCGTCAATTGTTAAAGTTACATTTTCTCCTTTAGGATTTGTAGTTGTGGCAACAGGGTCTGTTGTAAAATCATAAATAATTTTCCCGTCGCGTGTTTTCTGATATTTAACCGTATTTATAACGTGTTCAAGCCGGTCTTTTGCGGTGTATTCAACCCCGTTTGCTATATCAGCATCAAAGTTGTAATATCCGAGAACATGGGCAGCAAGTGTGCCTTGCGGATATTCTCTTGTATTCTTCTTTCCTAAACTTATTTCTCTTAAGTGGAGTTTGGATATTTCTTTTGCGGCATTTCTGTCTATATCTTTTTTGAGTGTTATGACAGGCCCTGGTTTTTTAAGTTTTTGCAGTAATGTTTCTTTGGGCATTTTTAAGATAGGTGCAAGCATTTTTGCCAGCTCTTCGGGGGAATGGTCATAGTCCGCAGGATGAGCGTAGACATCAGAGTAAACTTTGTCGGTTGCAAGTTTAATTCCGTTCCTGTCAAAAATATCTCCGCGCATCGAAAATATTCTTCCGACCCTCTGGCTTCTGGCTCTGGCTCTGTATTTACCGACATCAATTACCTGTATAAAAAACAGGTAAATAACCAGAAGCACCATAAAACATATAAAAA
>CALVEX010000179.1 GCA_944326655.1 Candidatus Gastranaerophilales bacterium
AAAAAAAATGCTGAAAAAACAGTACAGAATAAAGAAAAAATCAGCATGAGCCGCAACCTACAAGGTTAAAAATTCTTTACACAAGGGCGGAATAACTCTTTTTGAAAAAAAAAAAAAAAAGGATGAAAACACTTTTACTAAAGTCGGCTTTGTCGTGAGCAAAAAAACACACAAACGTGCGGTCAAAAGAAACCGGCTAAAACGGCTTATGCGGGAGAGTTACAGACTTATGCTTAAATCGGGAGAACTTTATAATTCGCAAAAATACATGTCCCTAATTTTTACCGGCGGGGAACACGCGCTTGATAAAAAATTTGAAGAAATTCAAAATATAATTAAAAATCTTTTACAGAGGCTTGAATAATGTTTGAAGGCATGTATGTTGAAAAAGTTCTTACACAGAAATATATCCGTCCTTATCCTCAGCAGCCACAGGAAACCGCAGGTTACAATATAGGCAGCCAGGCAATTTACAGATATTCTCTGAAGGATTCACAATACCCGACCATCATAATCCCTGACCCGATATACAATAACGAAGGCGGAATAATTAAACCCGGGCACTATGAACTGGCGCTTTCCGATTCTATGGACTTTTTAATATTGCTGGAATCAAAAAATCCCATAGCAATTATTCCCGTAATAAAAATAGAAGAAGATGCAACGGAAAAAGCACGTCTCAATAATAAAACCGTAAAAAAACAAAAGAAAAAAGAAGAAAAGTTAAGAGAAGATACAAACAAAAAACGCGCAAAAGTCGGCATGCCGGCAGATGAACCTGAAATTTTCATGGAAGCATCGTTAGAATATGTACCAAAAGGGGAATATTATTTGATAAGGTATCAGAAAGGCACTATAAAGGCCTGGGGTACATTTAAAGGATAATTCAACTTAACATTTCTTAAAATTTTCTAAAGTTTAGCAATTTTTGAGCCGTAAAATACTTTATAAATGTATGTGCAATATTTACAGGATATTTTTATACTAAAAATAAAGAAAAGGAGTATTGAGATGGGTTAAAAAAAATAACTTAATATTTATTCACAAATGCGCAAATTTATATTTTTTTGTGTGTTTTATAGATATACTTATAATAGGATATATTATAAGTGTATATATTTTACTTTGAATAATTTTAGCAAACATGTAACATAAAGGAGTATTTTATGAACAAAAAGCTTATGATTGCAGTAGTTGCGGCATTCTTGTCCGTAACAAGCGTGAACGCAACAGACATTACAGGGGTAACCGGCAGTGGCGGGATATTTAATATCGACCCGGGTAAAGTCAACGGTGATGTCGGTTACAGACAGTATGAAAATTTTGACCTTAGTAAAGGTGATATTGCCAACCTGATCTATAAATACGGAAACAGAGACCTTGAAACATTTATCAACCTTGTTGATAATCAGGTTAATATTCAAGGTATCGTAAATACAATGCGTGACGGTAATTTCTATAATGGTCACGCTATATTTATTTCACCTAAAGGTATGGTTGTCGGCGCAAGCGGTGTTTTAAACGTCGGCACTTTATCTGTTCTTACGCCGGAACAAAATAAATATAACAGTTTAACAGCTGATTATGAAGCTAGTGAGTTTGGTAACATTAACCAGATTTCACAACTTAAAAAAGACGGCAACGCACCTATTAATATTGAAGGGCATGTATTTGCCAGAAACGGTGTTGACATCCGAGGCAATAATATTGATATCTCTGGCGGCATCATAAACGCTTATAACGGAACAAAACTAATGACAGATGCAGACCAAGCTGCTACATTATTTAACAGCCTTGTTAATACAGACGGTATTACATCATCTGCAAACGCTATTGACAACGGCAGTTTGGTTCTTATCAGAGCATATAATGACGGTAATAGTACAGACGGAATTACTGTTTCCGGAAAAATCGCAAACCTTGGCAATAGAATAGTACGTGGAGACGATGGCGGTGTAAGCAGCGGTATTTTCCTAACCAATGAAGGTGCCGGCGGTATCGACGTTAAAAATGACGCTGTTATTGATTCTAATAACAGAGTTCAGTTATACAACAAAAATGGTGATTTAACTGTTAACGGAAGTGTTTCTAATAAGAATGATACTTTAATCGTTACAAACAGAGAAAATGCAGGCAATTTAACTATTGGCGGAAAACTTTCTACTGATAACGAAATTGCAGTTTCAAACAAAGGTACAGGTAAATTAACAGTATCAGGTACAACTTCTTCTGATGGAAGAACAGATATTGTTAATGAAGGCGCCGGCGGAATGGACATTTCCGGAACTATAGGCGATACATCTGTTGACAAAGTAAGAATTATTAACCGCGGCGGACAGTTAGCTTTCTTGAGCGGAGCTAATGTAAATGCCGGCAGAGAATTACAGGTTGAAAATACCGGCAGCGGCGGTCTAACAGTTGAAAACAATGCAAAATTAACTTCTCAGGAAAACTTTGGTTTGAAAAACAAAGCCGGAGAAATGAATATTGCCGGACAAGTCGGCGTAGTTGACGGTGACATGAACGTTTGGAACTACGAAGGGGCTTCAGGGCTCACTCTTGCTTCAACCGGCAAGATTAACGGTCAGGGCAATCTTTCCATTAAAAATACCGGTGCAAACGGCATGACACTTAACGGAACAATCTCCAATACAGGTGAAACAGCTATTAATAATACTGCCGGCAAAATGACAGTAAATGGTGTTATCGACAATGAAGGCAACATGGGTATTATTAACAAAGAAAACGGTACCGGACTTGATATACAAGGTTCTGCAAAAATCACAAATGAAGGCGACCTTAAAATTGTTAACTCATCAGGTGCTAACGGTCTGAATATCGAAGGAAATGTTGAAAATACCGGCAATATGCGTGTTTACAACGAAAACGGGCATTTAACCTTAGCCGGTCAAGGTTCGCTTGAAAATCACGACGGTTATCTGTATGTATTCTCAAGAAATAATTCTACAGGTATAACAACTGGAGCAAATACAAACATTTCCAACGAAATGGATGGCCTTGCTATCAAGCATGAAGGTACAACAGCAGCCGGAAATGAAGGAATGCGCCTTGAAGGTACTATTACAAACTCCGATGCTGAAACTGCTATCAACAACTACAGCGGTGATATGTATGTTGCAGGCGACATCAATGTTACTGACAGCAACCTTGGTATAATCAACAGAGAAGGCGGCGGTAAAGTAACATTTGCAGAAGGCAGCACTATTACCAACACAGGCACGGGTAATATGAATATTAAGAATTACGGCTCAGGTGATATGACCGTTAGCAATGAAATTACCCACGAAGGCAGATTAAATATCCTTGGTAACAGCGGCCACCTCTATCTCGACGGACAAATCCACAACAATGGCGGTGATTATACATACGCTGCTTCAAGAGCAAATGGTACAGGCCTGACAGCTACCGAAAACTTCAAAGTTGACGGTTCAGGTAATATATTAATCAAAAATATTACAGGCACTGACGGCTTAGATTTCAACGGAACTATCGAAAATACAGATGGTACACAGTCTGCGCTTGTAAACCACAAAGGTGATATGAATATCACAGGTGATATCACAAACTCTGGATCTCCTGTAATCATTTCAAACAAAGGTAATGGTTTGAATATCACTTCAGATAGTACAATTACAAACGACGAGCAGGTTAAAATCGTTAACACAGGTTCTCAGGCAGCAACAATGAACGGAACAGTTAACGCTCCTAAAGAACAATATAGCTTCATTGAAAGATTAAAACAGGCTCTTGGAATAAACTAAACAACTTCAATAAATAAAGAATAAAGTCCGGATTGAAACAATTCGGGCTTTATTTTTTGCTATAATGTGCGTATGCAAATTTTATTAAATAGTATTGCAGTTTTATTAAGAGTTTTCACAAACTCATTCAGCAATGTTTTTCAAAAAAAACTTGCAAATGAGGGAGAAAATCCGGTATATGTAAATTTTATAAATTATTTACTGCTCAGTATTGCATCTTTGCCAATGCTGTTTTTTATTGATTTTTCTGTCTTCACTCCTGTATTTTGGAAATATGCCGTATTAGGCGGAATATTTGGGGCAATTTGTAATTGCTTTATGGTTTTGGCTTTACAAAATGGCGAATTATCGGTTCTCGGGCCGATAAATTCTTACAAAGCAATAATAGGACTTATTTTCGGAATAATAATACTTCATGAAATCCCGAATATCTATGGAATTTTAGGTATAATACTAATAATATTCGGCTCATACTTCATATTTGACACCGCAAGCCCTAAAGTTTTTCTGAAAAAAGACATACAATACAGAATGTATGCCTTATTATTCTCCGCTATAGAAGCTGTTTTTATAAAAAAAGTCATCCTCCTCTCTTCTGTTACAACCTCGTTTATTGTATCCAGTTTGCTGGGAGCACTGTTTGCTTATATGATTTTGAAAATATTCACAAAAGAAAAAATAAAAAAAACAGACAGAAGACATTTCAAATTTTACATTTTAACGGCAATATGTTTTGGGATTATGACTTTTACTACTGCATATGTCTTCAAATATATGAATGTCGGATATGCTCTTTCTCTATTTCAAATTTCTATTATAATCAATGTAGTTTTAGGATATAAACTGTTCAAAGAAAAGAATTTATTAAAAAAATTAACAGGTTCCTTAATAATTCTTATAGGTTCAGCAACAATTTTAATTCTCGGACGTTAATATGATAGAATATAATTGTAAGAAGGTAAAGAACTTATGATATCAACTGTTTCAGGAACAAAAGTCAAATATGATATAAGAGCTTACAGAAACCACAGGAAAGTAATTCCTGAAAAATCCGAAGCTCCGCTTAAAGCTAAAATAGCAGCAGGTTCGGTAGTTGGCACTGTAATGCCGTTACTTTTTCTTGCAAAAAAACAAAATGTGAAACCGCATAATGTAAAGTATGGGATAAAAGAACTCTTGCTCGTGAGTACCTGCGGTATTGCAGGAGGTACCGCATCCGGTATAATATTTGATGAAAAAGAACACCGTAAACAAAAGATAAATGAAGGAGTATTTCAATTTATGAATGCAAGTGTGCCTACATTATTATGCGGCGGTTTATTCAAGCTGAGCGAAAAGTTTAAAAAATTGAATAACAATTACTTCAAAATAGGCGGCACAGTAGCCGGGTTATTCGGCGGTATGCATATTGCAGCAGCACTTTCAAACAAAATTAATGACCCGCATGACAAAGTCCCGGATAGAAAACTTACAATACTTGATTCCGTAGCAAATCTTGATGATGCTTTAGGGGTGCTTGTTTTAACAAAAGTTCCTATAGCTGAAAAATTACACGTGGAAAAAATTTTGCCGGTCATATTCAGCTGGTGCGGATATAGAGCAGGAATGAGCAATTAATGACATGACACCAAAATTTACACAAAAAATATGTTATCCATGCTAAACGTATGATTGGTCTATAAGTTTCAGCATTTATCAAAATAATGAGCCCCTGAAACGAGTTCAGGATGACAGTTTTGAAAAAATTTTATGTAAACTGCGGTATAAACCCCGAAACTAATAACTGTTCTCATCATTTTCAATTTTTATTTCGCCGTCTTGCTCAACAAATTTCTTCCTACCGAAAAGTTTGTTTATCAAAGGTTCTCTTGGAGCATTTCTCTTTTCAAAACGTTCCTTCTCGGTTTGAACATCATTATAATCATTCAAAACTTCCTGCCTGAATCTTTGCTGGTTTATCATCTGCATATCATGAACATGGATTATAGCAGCATCAGGAGCGGCTACAGAAAAAGCCGGTGAAATTGATGCAAGAAACAATACTGCCGACAAAAACTTTTTCATAGGTACACCTCCAAATTTATTTTATCCGGAATACAACATTTGCAACCGCAGTAACCTTCTTTTCAACAGTTGTTGTATCGTTAATTCCCATATCTGAAACGTTCGTAGAATCTACCGGAGTAATCTGGAAAACTCCCATACGTACAGATTGGATTTTACCGGGTTTGTTATGAGTAGCTTTAAGCATAGCTGTTGCCCTGTCTTTTGCATCTGTTGTTGCATCCTGAAGAAGTTTAACCTTTAAATCTCCCAGTTTAGAATAAAAATATTCCGGAGAACGGACATTGATATCAATTCCTTTATCCAGCAGCTGCTGAATATCAGTCGAAATTTCTTTAATTTTTTGAACATCATCAGACTTTATAATAACAAGCTGGGAAAGATTAAAATAAGCGATTTCATTTGTCATATTGCCGCTTGGAGTATATTTATATGAATTATAACCGCTTGCGGCTTTTACTTCAATATCCTTAATACCTTTATCCTCAAGGTATTTCAAAACAAGAGGCAGTTGTGCCTTAACCGCATTGTATGCACTCTGTTTATCCGGTTTGCGGGCATTAATCTCAATTTCCAAGCGGCCGGAATCTGATTGTACAATCTGGTAAGCAGAACCCGTTACCAAAATACTGTCTTTTGAAACATTACCCGTCCCTACTTTTACGGCAATAACAAGGCCTAATGCCAAAATTACCGCCAGCCATACCAATTGGAATTTCTCAAATTTTTCAAACATAATACACTCCTTAAAAAACTATATGACATATTATAAACTATTCATATAAAAAATCAATTGCATGTAACAAGATAATATGTTACAATTTATTTACAATAAAGTGGGTGTTTATGAATAAATATATAGAAAAAGTTTTAAACGGGGCTAAAGAAAAAAATGTACATGAAACAGAATACCTTCAGGCAGTTGAAGAAGTTTTAACTTCTATTGAACCTGTAATCAACGAGCATCCTGAGTTTGAAAAAATTGCCCTTCTTGAAAGAATGATAGAACCTGAAAGAATGATTACGTTCAGAGTTCCTTATGTTGATGACAAGGGACAAACTCACGTACACAGAGGCTACAGAGTACAATTCAGCAGCCTTATAGGGCCTTATAAGGGAGGATTAAGGTTTCACAAAAGCGTAAATCAAAGTATTATAAAATTTTTAGGTTTTGAGCAGATATTTAAAAATGCGCTTACGGGCCTTCCTATAGGAGGCGGCAAAGGCGGCAGCGATTTTGACCCGAAAGGTAAATCTGACGGAGAAATTATGAGGTTTTGCCAGAGTTTTATGACAGAACTGCAAAGACACATCGGCGCAGACATTGATGTTCCCGCAGGTGATATTGGCGTCGGAGAAAGAGAAATAGGCTATCTTTTCGGACAATATAAAAGGATTAAAGATATATATGAGGGCGGAGTGTTGACAGGCAAAGGGCTTTCTTACGGCGGCTCGCTTGTAAGAAAAGAAGCAACAGGTTACGGACTTATATATTTCATGCGGGAAATGCTTAAAAATAATAATCAAACTCTCAATGGAAAAACCGTTACAATATCCGGCTCCGGTAATGTTGCAATTTATGCTTGTGAAAAAGCCCTGGAGTACGGCGCAAATGTGGTTGCAATGAGTGATTCAAACGGCTGTATTTATGATAAAAACGGTATTGATTTAAATACCGTTAAACAAATCAAAGAAATTGAACGTGCAAGGATTAGTGAATACTTAAAATTTCATCCGCATGCCGGATACTTTGAATGCGAAAATGAAGATTCACCTATTTGGAATATAAAAACAGATATTGCTTTACCTTGTGCAACACAAAATGAACTTTCCCTGAATTCGGCAAAAAAACTTGTTGAAAACGGCCTGATAGCAATAGGAGAAGGTGCTAACATGCCTTGCACAAAAGAGGCAAGTCTTTATTTGATTGACAAGCAAATAATGCTTGCTCCTGCAAAAGCAGCTAACGCCGGAGGAGTGGCTGTTTCAGCGATTGAAATGAGCCAGAACAGTATGAGATACTATCTGCCGTTTGAAATTGTAAACCAAAAGCTCGATAAGATAATGGTAAATATTTTTAATACCTGTAAAAACGCTTTAGACAAATACAATCTCGGAAATAACTATGTTGCGGGAGCAAACATTGCAGCATTCAACAAACTTTCAGATGCAATGCTTGCCCAGGGAATAGTTTAACCTTTGTCCTACTGTGCAAATATAGCGTCAATTCTGCCTGGCGCACATACCTGAGTATCATTTTTAAATTTAAAGACATTGTATTTACAATACTCATCAATAATAGTTTTGTAAGTGTCAATCTCTCTGTTATTTATATTAATAATGAAATTTGAGACTAAAACAGGATACTGGTCTTTATAAGTTTCGTCTTCCACATTGTTCGCACTCGGAAAAACTGATTCTATCAATCTTTGCCTTTCAGATTGAAAAAGCAGACAGGTTGAACGTATATAGCCTGTAAATCTGCTGTCTCTGCGGAAATTATCAGCAGCACGCTGACACACGTCATTATGGTGTTTTTGACTGTTAATCATTGCATCATAAGCCTGTTTTCTGACATCATTGGCCGCAGCAAACGCTGTGCCTGTAAAACTTAATAAAATAATAAGCAATAATAATTTTTTCATAATTTTATATTATACAAAATCTAATAAGAAAAGGCAGGAATTTTACATTCGTTAATACAAGGCAGTTCTATATTATAAATATTATAGTTTGATTCCTTGCTTTCGGCATAAATTACACCGTTATGGGCATTAATAATTTGTTTTGCAAGATAAAGCCCGAGGCCGCTTCCGACTTTTCCCATTTTTTCAGCAGGAGTTGCATAACGTTTGAACAGATTTTCGATTTGTTCGGATGAAATAAAAGGACTTTCAAAACCTAAAGACAAAAAGACATTTTTACCGTTTTCCGTTTTCTTTATATCACAGACTATCTGGGTATTTTCATAGGCACTTGAAATACAATGGTCAATCAGATTTTCAAACGCCTTTTTTATCTGTTTTTTATCAGCGTAAACAGTAAAGAATTTTTCTTTAGCTTTTACTTTTATGTGTATATTTTTATGGTGCATAAGCTTCACGTATTTGTGAAAACATTCATCCATAAGTTTCATAACCTGAATTTTCTCATAAGTAAGAGATATATCTTTATTCTCATATTTGTATGTTGATAAAAGTGTTGAAAGCATATCATACATATATCGACAGGAATCAAGTGTCAGATTGATAACTTCTTTTTGCATTTTATTAATCTTGCCGAGATTTCCGCTTACAAACAATTCCAATGCACGAATTTGCGCCAGTGTGGGAATTTTTAAATCATGGCTTAGTGTTGATATATATGTTTCTCTCTGCCTTTGTGCCGCTTTTTCAATATCAATATTCCGTCCGAATACGACAAATCCCTTAACCTCTTCTTTTTCATTTAAAATCGGTACTTTTCGGATATTAAACCAGTTTTGCTTGCCGGATTTTAACTTAACGATCTTATCAGTCACAAATGGTTCTTTTGTTTGAATTATCAAATCGTTTTCTTCTCTTATCATTTCAAGAGTATCTTTCTCAAAAACCCTTTCCGGAAATCTCAGCCTTTCAATATCGTCCTCCGCCTCGAAAAACTTTATTGCTTCAGAGTTTCCGGTAATAAATCTGTATTCGGTATCAATAATATATGCAACAAGAGGAAGATTATTTATTATTGTTGATAAATGATTGGAACTGTATTCTATCTGCCTTATAAGTTTATTTTCACGTTCTTCGTTTTCTCTTATAATTTGTTTTTTTGATATATATCTGACAATATATGTGTTAATAAGACAACAAAGTATGACAAAACAAAGTATATGCAAGGTGCATTGGAAATTTAAGACAAAACAAATTGATGTGCTTGCAATGAGCGATAAAATGACACAAAAAATGTAATTTTTTGAAAAATTAAGCATACTTTCCTCTATTTCCCAATTAGTATATAAATACTAAATTAAGAAATAAAAAAATACATTCCCCACATGTGCAATTATATTATTCACAATTACATTTCTTTTTACTTATCGGACTGCCGAAAATCATTCGCAAGCCGCCAAAAGACTTTTTCATAGTACAATTTATGCCTGATGTCATTTCCTCAAGATTGCACAGAACTCTGTTTAATTCTTCAATTGTACATCCGATTTGAGGCACAGTTTTATTGAATTCTCCTGTTATTGACTTAATGTTATTCCCTGTAACAAGAATATCATCAGTTGCCGATGTAACGGCTTTTTTGTCAAAAGATCCGTCAATATTTCCCGTAAGACTGCTTACGTGTTCGGATATCTTCACAAAATTCTCTCCGCTTTGGCTGAGTTCTGAGGAAACTTTAACAATATTAGGCTTGACATCAGCAGCCATCGAATTTACCGTATCAAATAACTGGCCAAGAGCCTGAACCGTTATATTCAAGTTCTTAATAGTCTGTGCAGCATCTTCTTTTATGTCATCCAGAGAATCCGGATCCTGATTTGAAAGATATGACTCAAGTTCAACACTTGATTTACCCGCAATTCTGTCACCGTCCTTTATTAAAAACGAAGAAGGTTTTTCAGGATAAATTATATCTATATAATCATATTTATCATTATGTTTATTTTTCTCTCTTTTAAGACATGCTGTTATATTTACAGGAAGCCTTAAATCCATGGGATGAAGTCTTAAGGTCACAATTGTTGCCGTATAAGTTTTGTTTGGACGGACTTTCACAACTTTACCTATTTTAAAACCGTTATAATAAATCGGTGCTCTGTCATGAAACGGACGTAAATTATCAAATTCCGCCGTAATATAAGTACGTGTTCTATAAAAATAATATGATACCCCTATTGCAATCAATATAGCCGTTACAATTACAGATTTAAATAAATTGCTCATATTAGAAATATTATTTTCTTTAAAATAAAAACGCATTCCCGAACAGATTAATTTTATAGTACAATATTAATATGGAAGAAAACAGATACCCTGAAAAAGCTGCAAATTTATTTCTTGACGGCTACAATTGCGCCCAGTCAGTATTTTGCGCATTTGCGGATGATTTAGGAATTGACTTTGAAACAGCATTGAAACTTTCATCTTCTTTCGGCGGAGGAATGGGGAGATTAAGAGAAGTCTGCGGAGCCGTCAGTGCAATGTTTATGATTGCGGGGCTGAAATACGGCTATACAACTCCTAATAACGACGAAATTAAAGGAGAACATTACGCCAGAATTCAGGAACTTGCGGAAAGATTTAAAGAAAAGCACGGAACAATTATCTGCCGCGAACTTTTAGGTCTTGATATAAAAGTTGACAGCCCTAT
>CALVEX010000180.1 GCA_944326655.1 Candidatus Gastranaerophilales bacterium
ATAGTTAATTTGATGTGTGTAATAAGTAATTTTTATATTTATAGCATATTTTCAGGGTTTTTACAAGTAAAAAAGCTACATCTTTTGTTGTATTTTTTATGAATTATATAAAACTATTTGCACGTAAAAGCTATGTGTATCTTACGTTTTAAAAGAAAATACACGTTTTTAACTATTGTGTGACATTACAAGAAAACTGTATAAAGCAGTAAATAACCGAAATTGACATACAAGTTATTTAAAATAGTAACAGAAAGGATTTATGATGAAATATTTAAGAAACTGTTACGGGGAAGGTTATTTGAAGCAACTATCGTTTCTTACCGGTAAAGGTGCGGAAGATTATTTGATGTGTGCAGATGTATGCAGAGATTATGCACACTGGAATAGAAAAGTTATGGCAGAGGAAATTCTTTTCAATATGAACTGGAAGGCTGATGATACCTTTGAAACCGTTCACAACTATATTGGAGAGGACAGAATAATCCGAAAAGGTGCAATCTCATCTAAAAAAGATGAAAAAGTTTTAATTCCTCTGAACATGGCAGACGGTTTATTGATTTGTCTTGGAAAAGGGAATGCAAATTGGAATAATTCTGCTCCTCATGGTGCAGGAAGATTGACAACCCGCACTAGAGCAAAAGAAACTCTTACAATGGCTGATTACAAAGCCCGAATGAAGGGGATATATTCAACCTGCATTTCAACAGGCACACTTGATGAAGCACCGATGGCTTACAAAAATCCTGATGAAATTGTTCAAGCAATATCCCCGACTGCCGAAATTATTGATTATCTCAAACCGCTATATAATTTTAAAGCCGCATAAATGTTGCAAATATTTTATTCCTCTAAAAGCCAATCAATTATATTTATTTGTTTAATCCCGTTATGTGTTGTAAGCGGAACTTCATCCGTTGTAATCAAAAACTTCTGGTTATGGTCTTTTATACTGTTTAAAGGTTTTAATTCTCTTTCAAGTGTTTCTTCTGCCATTACAGTCTGTGAAACCTGATAGTATTCGGTAATTCCGTTTTTTATAGCTATAAAATCGACTTCATTAACACCTATTTTTCCGACGTAAATTTCATATCCCCGTCTCAAAAGTTCAAGATAAACAATATTTTCTAGATTATGCCCTAAATTCTGACGTTTTGTTCCCAGTAAAAATTGCTTTAAACCTAAATCCACAACATAATACTTTTCTGCTGTTTTTAAATACTGCTTTCCTGAAATATCAAAACGATTAACCTTATACAAAATAAAACTGTCAATTAATCCTGATAAATAGTTTTCAACAGTTGGGGATGTAACTTTTCTCCCGTATGAAGTCATAGTATCACTGATTTTTTTTACAGATGCGTTATTCCCGACATTGTCAAACATAAACTTTACAATACTTTCCAAAACAGCAACATCTTTGATATTTTTACGGGTTACGACATCTTTCAGGATAACAGTGTTATAAATTCCCTCCAAATAGTCATTAATAAGTTTCTTATCATTATCAAGCTGAAGGATATAAGGGAATGAGCCGTTTTCAAGGTACATTCTGAATTTTCTTGTCAAGTCTGTTTTATCTTCAAATGCTGATAAATATTCTTTAAATGATAACGGCAGCATCTTTATTTCAACATACCGTCCTGACAAAAGCGTTGCAAGTTCACCGGATAAGAAGTAAGCATTTGAACCGGTTATATATAAATCCACATTCTTTTTTATATACAGACTGTCAACCGCTTTTTGAAATTCTCTGACATTCTGAATTTCATCAAGAAATATATAATTCTTTTTATCTTCAATTAATTTATCGGATAAAAATTTGTATAATTTTTTGTAATCCGTAAGCTCTTCAAAGTCGGCATCTTCAAAATTTATGCTTGTTATCTGCTCCTTCGTTACCCCATTTTTTAGCAGGTAATTCCTGAAAAGTTCAAACAAGGTTGATTTCCCGCATCTTCTTATACCTGTAACAACCTTGATAAGCTGTTTATCTTTAAATCCGATTAACTTGTCTAAATACTCTTTACGTTCTATCATATTGCACCTATTTTATAAGTATAAGTCATTTTTTATAAAAAATCAATAGTTTTTAAAATATACTTTAAAAACTTTATAAAATTCAGAAGTTTTTAAAGTAGAATATATTTAAAAAAATAGAGGGAAAATTTAAAATTATAAAATTTTTCTCCGCATTTTGTATTTGCTATGATTGACAGTTAATGATTTTATTTTAATTTTATTGAGTTTAAAAACTACTTCACTACACAAATATTACACAAAACTACAAAAAGTACCTGAAATTTTACAATAAAAAATCCGCCTGTATTTCAGGCGGGGTCTTTATTGTGCCTGATGCGATTCGAACGCACGACCTTTTCCTTCGGAGGGAAACGCTCTATCCAACTGAGCTACAGGCACATAACCAGGAAATTAATTCCCTGATAATATTATCGTAAAATCTGTTTCGCCGCACTGGTAGTTTACAGGATCGTAAACAAACTGGAAACCGCCGAATGCTTCATTCTTTTTCTTTAACCAGTTATAATATTCATTTGTAACTTTAGGTGAATGTGCAATAAATTGTGAATGTGCACGTGTTGTAATACCGGTACATTTTACATCAATATTTGCAGCTTTAAGATTTTCTGTCATCTGTTCTGCTTTTGCTGTGCTTGATGCCATTACTCCCGCCGTCATTTGAGCAGTCTCATCAATTGCTGTTTTATCACGATATATTACCCTGTTCACAACTTCCTGTGTTTTTTCCGGGTCCAAAATCCAATAACTGATATAACCGCGTTGGTTTGGAGCCCCAGGAAGCATAGCTATTTCTATTTTATCCATATCAATATGTTTTGCAAGTGCTGCATACTGTGACATTTCATAGAAAGACATATCAGTTTTTACATATTTTTTTGCAACTGAAATAATATCTGGAATTTTCGTTATTGTTTCAGGCTGTTTTAATTTATTCAAAAGACTTCTTAAAAGCCATTGCTGTCTTTGTGTTCTGCCTATATCTCCCAGCGCATCATGCCTGAAACGTAAATATTCAACGGCCTGCTGTCCGTTTAAATGATGATCTCCCTTTGTAAAATTAATGTGCAGATTTCCGGAATAATCATTATAATGCATTGGTTTTTCAATATAAACGTCAAGTCCGTCCATTGCATCAACAATTTCCTTAACGGCATTGTCATGCACCATAATATATCTGTCAATGTGTACGCCTAAAGTATCTTCAATTGTTTTTTTCGTCATCTCAATTCCGCCTATTGCATGGGCTGCATTAATTTTGTTTACTCCGTTGTCACCCGGCAGGTAAACTTTACTGTCACGCGGTATCGAAAGAGCATTTATGGATTTTGTTCTCGGGTCGATATTTACAAGAATTATAGTATCTGTTCTTGTCCCGGACCATAAATCATTTGGATTTCCGCTTGCATCAACTCCGAGAAACAATATATTCTGTCGTCTTAAGCCGAAAGGAAGCGCGAAATCTGCGTGTTCTTTATTTGCATTGCTGACTGTCAGTTTTTGGAATATTTTTGTAATCACTGAATCTTCTCCAAAGTGGTCAGCAAGAAAGTTTTCGTTGTCCGCAAGAATAAAGATGCTCAATAACACGCCGATAAATACGATTATCATACCTATTAAAACTTTCGCAAAAGACGAGCGTTCTTCTCTTTCTTCTTTTGCATGTCTTACAAAATTTTCAATTCTTTCACGTTTTTCATAATTATTTCTGTTTCTTTGAATTTGATTTGTCATACTGTTTTTACCTTTTTACATAACCTTAATTAAAAAAGTTGACACAAGGGTAAAGTATATTGCCAACCCTAAAACGTCAATAGTTGTCGCAATAACAGGCCCTGATGCGACGGCAGGGTCTATCTTCATTGCTTTAAGCGCAAATGGTGTAAACGTACCTATAATTGTGGCCATTGTCATATTTATTGCCATTGCAATTCCTACAATAGCTCCGAGTTCTACACTATGCTGCCAGCCCCAGGTAACTAATGTTACAAGAATTCCGAAAATTGAACCGATTATAAATCCGATGGACATTTCACGCAGTATATGATGCATTGCCGAATTCAGTGTCACCTGCCCGGTAGAAAGACCTCGAACCATAAGGGTAATACTTTGTGTCCCTATGTTTCCTCCAAGCCCTGCAAGAAGCGGCATAAATATCGCAATTATAGGAAGTGCCTGCAATGTATGATCAAAGTGATGACCGACATTCACGGCAACAAATTCTCCTATCAGCGTTATGAAAAGCCAGGGAGTTCTTGCTCTTATTGCATTTAAAACGTTGCCTGTTAAAATTTCATCCTCGTCAACAATTTCAGTTGAAATACCTGAAGACTGATAGATTTCTTCTGTTGTTTCTTCTTCAAACAAATCATGAACATCATCCCAGGTAATCATTCCTTTTAACCTGTTATAAAGGTCAACTACAGGCAGAGCATTGTACTGGTATTTCATAAACTCATCAATAATATAGTCGCTGTAATCATCAACGTGCAGCTTAACAATATCGGAAATCATTATATCTTCTACTTTTTGATTTATAGGTGATGTTAGAAGTTTTCTCAATGACACAACGCCAAGAAGGTGATTTTGTTTATCAACCACATAAACATAATAAAGTTCCATATTGTCTTGTTCGGCTTTAATTCTTATGTGGTTTAAGACATCCTGAACGCTCATGTCCGAATTAACCGTTAGGACAACAGGGTTCATAATACCGCCCGCTGTATCTTCATTGTATGTCAAAAGTTCTCTGACTTCTTCGGAAAATTTGTGCGGAAGTTTGTCTAAATATGTTTCGCTTTCATCTTCTTCCATGTCGCCAAGAACGTCAGCGGCAGCGTCATGAGGCAATTGCGTTAAAATTTGTGAGGCAAGGTTTTCGTCAATATCGCTTAAGAGTTCAACCTGCATTTGCGGGGGCAAATATTCCATTAAATCGGCAGCTTTCGCTAAATCCAGCAGCTTGAAGCATTGAAGTCTTTCTTCAGGTTTCAGCTCCTGGAAAATATCGGCTAAATCCGCAACGTGATAGCTGTTCAGTTCTTCTTTCAACTGAATAACAGTTTCATCACTCATGATTTCGCGTATTCTGTCGATTATGTTTTGAACGTTCATCATATTAATATTATATTACAAACATCTGATTTCATATAGTTTGTTTATAGTATAATTATCTCACGGAAGAATTTAACGGAGATAATTATGATAAAAGATTATTTTATAAACGAGATAGAAAATGCTGTTGAAAAAGCAGTAAAAGATAATAAGTTAGGTGCAATGTGCGAATATACAAGAGGTACGCTTAAAGCTGAACGCCCGAAAAATTTAGATTTTGGCGATTATGCTGTTAATGTTTCACAGCTTGCAAGATTTGCCAAAATTGCTCCCCCTCAGATTGCAAACACTATCTTAGAATATATTGAAAAAGATGACAATGAATACACTGTTATCGGAGGTTTTATAAATTTTAAAGCCGGCAAAAAAATTCTCTCTAATCTTGTTGAAGAAATCTTTACTGTGAAAAAGGAATTCGGGAAACCTGAAAATGTTGAAACAGAAAAAATAATCTTAGAATACGTATCGGCAAATCCGACAGGTCCTTTTCATATCGGACACGGTCGCTGGGCTGCTATGGGATCAGTTCTTG
>CALVEX010000181.1 GCA_944326655.1 Candidatus Gastranaerophilales bacterium
AAAATGGAAAACAGTAAGCTTTTGACACAGTTAGTGAATGATTACAAACAATTCGATGAAGTTGAGGCAATAGTTCTCGGCGGTTCGTCAAGTGCAAAAACTGCCGATAATAAATCCGATTTTGATATTTATATTTATTGTACAAAAGAACCTCCTGTTGAAAAACGCCGTGAAATAGCTGAAAAATATGCAGATGATCCTGAAATTGATAACCATTATTTTGAAACAGGGGATGTTTATTATTTAAGAGAAACAGGAAAGCCGATTGATATAATGTATCGTTCACCTGAAAGCATTGAAGGCAATATAAAATGGGTTTGGGAGGGATGTAATGCCTCTTTGGGCTATACAACCTGTTTTGTTGACAATGTTAATAAATCAAAGATACTTTTTGACAGAAACGGATGGTTTAAGAAGCTTCAGGACAGAACAAAATCTCCTTATCCGGACAAACTTGCACAAAATATCATAAACAAGAATTTCGCATTTTTGAAAGATGCTATGTTTTCTTACTATGATCAGCTGAACTCCGCTGTTGAACGAAATGATTACGTTAGTGTAAACCACAGAACGGCGGCATTTTTGGCAAGTTATTTTGATATAATATTTGCAAAAAACAGAATTTTAAATCCCGGTGAGAAAAAACTTGTTCAATTTGCAAAGGCTAACTGTAAGGAACTTCCGAAAGATTTTGAACAGGATGTGAATACTTTAGCGGTCGGGTCTGTTCCGGAACGTCTTAAAACCGCTGAAAAGATGGTTGAAAATTTGAGAGAATTTATAAAAGACTAATATTAAAATTTTTGACAAAAAATCTCAAAAGCTTTAATATATAATTGAGTAATTTTGAGGAGTGGTTTTTATGAAAGGATTTTTTAAATTTTTATTAACCGGTCTGGTTTTATGTTTTGTAATATCTCCAGTGTTAGCTGGTACACAAAAAATTTCAAAGGAGACAAAAGATATGCTTATAAATAAATTGAATTCGTCATCACTGGTTGTTTATAAAGATGGTAATACCGAGGAATTTAATCAGCACGGGCTTGAACCGCTTTTAATTTATCTTGATGGCAATAACTTCAAAGGCACTCAGGTTTTTGACCGGACAGTAGGCAGAGCTGCCGCTTATTTGTATGTTTATGGTAATGCGGATTATGTCTACGCCGATACGATTTCAAAACCTGCAATAGAAATTTTAAAGAAAAATAAAATTAAATATGAAGCAAAAAATATTGTTGATGAAATTCAAAATAAGGACAAAACAGACCTGTGTCCCTTTGAAAAATTAACAAAGGATGCACAAAGTCCTGCACAGGCTTACGGTCTGATTTATAAAAAAATGCACGCTGATACGGCAATAGTTTACTTTACACCTGATATTACATCTGACAATCTTGTGAGAATATATAAAACTCTCGGCAAGGATTTAAAAGGCAATGTCGCTGTAAAGCTTCATTCAGGCGAACCGGGCGGACATAACTTTTTACAGCCTGATTTTATAAAAGATTTAGTAACTTATCTCAATGGTACAATTGTGGAATGTAATACGGCTTACGAAGGCCGCAGAAATACAACGGAAGAACACAAAAAGGCTATTGCTGAACACGGTTTTGATAAAATTGCAAAAGTAGATATTATGGATTCTGAAGGCCAGATGGAACTTCCGGTACTGGAAGGCAAACAAATAAAAGTAAATTATGTCGGTTCTCATTTGAAAAATTATGATTCAATGCTTGTTTTATCTCATTTTAAAGGTCATCAAATGGGCGGATTTGGCGGAGCATTGAAAAATATGTCAATAGGTATTGCATCTTCGTATGGAAAAGCTTACATCCATGGTGCCGGAAAACCTGAAGACCTGTGGACATGCGAGCAGGATAAATTTTTGGAATCAATGGCTGATGCCGATAAATCCGTTATGGATTACATGAAGGACAATATAACATTTATAAATGTAATGAGCAGAATGTCAATTGACTGCGACTGCAACAACAATCCGGCAGAGCCGGAAATTGCCGATATAGGAATTTTAGCATCTGATGATCCTGTAGCTCTTGATCAGGCTTGTGTTGATTTGGTTTACAATTCAAAAGACCCGGGTAAAGCATCACTGATTGAACGTATGGAGTCAAGACACGGTATTCATACTGTAGAAGCCGCAGCAGACCTTGGGGTCGGTATCAGAAAATATAAACTGATTGATATAAAATAAAAAGATCAAAAGTAAAAAAATCCGCCGAATTAATAAGGCGGATTTTTTTACGAATAAATTAATTACAGTATCAGTTGACTAATGAACATACTGCATTTTCTGTTATTTCAAGAATAGTTGAGGCGTATTCGTTATGCTTGTTGTAGAAAATGTGGGAAGCTTCGGGCACAACAATGACTTTATTTTTTTCAGGATGCTTGCAGTGTGAATTAATTTTTTCCATAAAGCCTTTAGGGTCTCCGTCTGCCATGCTGTCTTTACCGCCGATTACAAAAGCTCCGTTAATCCTTATAGAGGCAAGCGAGCGGGTTTCTCCTTCCCCGCTTATAACCGGACAATTTTTCAGATGGTTTGCGTTGTAAAAGTTTAAAACCGTTTCCGCGCACATTGGTGAAAATCCGCCGAATACATAAGGCAGAATGTCTTTATTTCTCCCTTCTGCAACAAATTGTTTTGCTGTTTCAAGACATTTGTCGAGATTTGGCATAACCTTCCACCAGTAGCCCAGATCTACAGGTGATGTGACTATAAAGTAATTAACAAAGTTATCAGGCGTATTACCCAGATAATCTATAATTTTATTTGACCCGAGCGAGTGGCCGGCAAGGATTATGTTTTTAAACCCCAGTTCTTTTGCATATTTTACGTAAGAGTCAACATCTTCATACACAAGGTTAAAATTATCGAATACAACGCCGGTATAAAGCTGTGTATGGTTTTTTAAATCGGAATATGCAATCATGGAGAATGCATCCATAGCATGTCCGGCTATAAAAGCTATGTTATTTGCACTTAATAGATCGCCGGTTGCGGGGAGCAGGTCATTTTGGAATACATTGCTGCAAATTCCGCTCATCATTATAACAACGGTGTCCATACTGTTGTCACCCCACATTGCTCCTTTTAGTTCAAGTCCTCTCGGGGTATTTACTCTGATTATTTCCATTTTTTCTCCTTTTTCTAAAATTTATATCTAATTTTTATTATTTACGATATTTGTAAAATAGCAAATACTTATATTACATAATTCAAAATACTTGACAGGCATAATTAAAAACTTTATTATAATTAATATGGAATTCAGGGTTTTAAGATATTTTTTAACAGTTGCAAGAGAGGGCAGCATAACCGGTGCCGCAAACTCTTTGCATTTGACACAGCCCACTCTGTCGCGCCAGCTTCAGGAGCTGGAAAAGGAATTAGGGCAGAAGCTTTTAATTCGCGGAAAAACACGAATAACACTCACTCCTGAGGGAATGATGCTTAGAAAACGTGCAGAAGAAATTGTTGATATGGTTGAAAAAACTGAGGCTGAATTTAAATCAATCAATGAAATAATAGGCGGTGATATTTATATAGGGTGCGGAGAAACAGAATCTATGAAATATATTGCTGAAGTTATGAAGGAACTTCAACAGGAGTATCCTGCTGTAAAATTTCATATACACAGCGGCAATGCGGAAGATGTTACAGAAAAACTTGACAAAGGTCTTTTGGATTTCGGAGTATTAATTCAACCCATAGACTTGTCAAAATATGATACAATAACTATTCCTCAGAAAGATGTCTGGGGTGTTATTATGCGAAAAGACAGTCCGCTTGCTGCGAAAAAGGATATGAAAATTGAAGATTTAATAAACATTCCTATTATTGCTTCAAGACAGATGTCAAAAAAGTATTGTGCTGACAGCGGTTTCCTTGATTGGTTCGGAGAGCACTTTGAAAGTTTGAATATCGTTGCAACATACAATCTTGTGTATAATGCCGCAATTATGGTTGAAGCCGGTATAGGTTATGCGGTAACACTTGACAGGCTTGTAAACACGACAAATAAAACAAATATTTGTTTCAGGCCTCTGAGTCCGAAACTTGAGTCAGGATTGGATATTGTCTGGAAAAAACGTCAGGTGTTTTCTCCGGTATCAAAACTGTTTTTGCAAAAGTTACATACTAAATTTTCAGTTTAGGAGTTACAGGATTGTTCTTCTACTTTTAGAACCGGCAAAATTTGAAATATATAGTGCATTTTGTCGTAATGGTAGTCCTTTGTTTTCCATATAGGTATAATATTCAATAAGTAATATCTGTATTTATCTTTGTTATGTTTTACTTTCATTAACGGTATTATGTTAAATAATTTGTAATATTTTACTGATATTTCTTTGGTTATAAATGTTGAATATGAATGCACTATCGGGATAAATCCCGCGAGATAAAATACTTGTTTTAATTTAGAATTGTTATCGGGTATATTGCCTTTTCTTAATCTTTTCATTTTCTCGTCATTATCCCACCAAGAACTTTGATTCCAGTGTATGGCAACGGTATTTCCCGTAAATGCTTTTGTTTGAAATTTCCCCCATGTCGGACAAAAATATTCGCTTGGGTAAATTGTTATTTCATTTTGCGGGTCTGTATAAATTTCCTGATTTTTATACAGTTCAAAATTATCTAATGTAATTGAAGATACTTGTTCATTGTAGTATTTTTTTGCTTCATTTTCATATTCCGGGCTTTTGTAGTTGATTTTGGTGAAGTTGTAGCGTTTTGACATCGCTTTTTGCAAAATAATGTTCGCTATAAAGTAATCTATTTTGAAAATTTCATCAGACTCATAGATTTTCATAGCTTCAATGAATACAGGATGATTTGCTATCCCGCCCATTATAGCCGGTTCGGTAATATTTTTTCCATTCAAAATATCACCTTCAATACTAATGAAGAATTTGTTATCCAGAAATTTGTCGAAATTATTTAAAAGTTCTACGTCTGTATCGAGATAAATACCGCCATATTTGTTTAATGCATAAAGTCTTACATAATCAGATACAAATGCCCACAGTTTCAACTTGTAAGCCCTTCTGACAAATTCCGACCTTTTTAAAATTTCCTGAAATTCCGGCATTTTATCATGCCACAGCATAAGTTTGTAGTCCGGACAATATTTAAGCCATGAATTTATGCACATTCTAATCTGTGGTTTTTGATTTTTCTTCCAGATATTTACATCATCATAAAAGTAGTGAATTATTTTAGGTATGCTCATTGAATACTTCCTTCGCTGTCGTTTAGATAATTTCTTTCAATTGTTATCAGATTGATAAAACCGAAAAGTTTGTATTTTGTAATGTTTGGATAATAATTTTCAACTCTGCATACAGGAATTCCAAGAAATTTTATAAATTCCTTTTTACCTGATTTATATTTTGCAAGAATTGGTATATCATGTTCTTTCATAAATTCTAACATACTTTTTTCTGCTGCGAAATAGTCTAGTTGATTTTTCCATGATTTTTGATTTGTTATTGAGCCTGTTACTTTTCTGTAGTGGTAAAATATATTCGGAACCGTAACCAGCCCGTTTGAATATTGTATAGCCCTTATACTCCAGTACATGTCTTCATAGACGACACCTTCCGGGAAAAATAAATTATATTTTATAATAAATGATCGCCTGTAAATTTTATTCCATACATAATTGTATTTTGGAATAAAGGTTTCTTTAGCTTTTGTTGCAGCATCGGTATAAAATCTTTCTTTTGTTAATTTGAGCTTTTTAGACCTTAAAATTTTACCCTGTCTGTAGAAGTCTCCTGCGGCAATATCACTGTCATGTTTTTTTGCTGCATTATAAAGTTTTTCAAAGTAATTTTTATCAACCCAGTCATCAGAATCTACCAAACCTATGTATTCACCTGTCGCATTTCTTATACCGTTATTTCTTGCCGCGCAAAGCCCCTGATTTTTTTGATTTATTATTTTTATACGTTTATCTTTTTGTTGGTAGGCTTCAAGAATTGCCGGTGAATTATCTTTTGTCCCGTCATTTATGCATATAATTTCAATTTCTTTGAGAGTCTGATTTATCAGACTGTCTAAACATTTCGACAGATATTTTTCTACGTTGTAAACGGGTACTATAATTGATACTTTTATATTATTTGCTTCCATTTAATTTTCTCCTTAATAACAGACATAACAATTTAAATTTTATAATCAGATATTTACTGTAAGGTGATAACTGTATGTGATGGCTGAATAGTTCCGGGTGATTATCATGCAGGTATGCTAAAAGTTTTTTTAATTCCTCAAAATATTCTTTTTTGTAACCTTTTTCACATTTACCAAGCCAGCTTACACATTTATCAAAATATCTGTTTAGAATTTTTATTTTAATCTCACTTTGAAAATTCCCTTTTGCAAGAAATTCCTCTATTGCGTAGAAGTTTTCTATAACTGATTTGTCTTTTTTTTGTTTTGCGAAAGTTAGAGAGTTTTTTCTATTTTTTCTGTAACCGTATAAATTTTCATTAATTATATATACACTTTTTGACATTAGGATTGATTTAATAAAAAATAACTGGTCTTCACCTTTTCTGACTTCCTGAAAAAGAATATTATTTTTCTCCAAAAATTCCCTGTCATAAATTTTGCACATAGCAATAATAGGAAGGCTAAATAAATCGTTCATCAGTATGTCTGATTTCAATTTTTTACCTAGAAATTTTTTTTGGACTTTTTTTATATTATAGTAACAATGTGTTTTTTTATTGTTTAAGATACCATAAGCCCCAAATATTACGATATCGGAAGCAGTTTGTTTATAAATCTCATAAGCTGTTTCCAGAGCTTTGTATTCAAGAATATCATCGCTGTCAACAAAGGCAATACATTTCCCGCGAGCCGTTTTTAAAGCATTATTTTTTGCGATTCCTGCTCCCCGATTATTCTGGGTAATTAGTTTTATCCGACAGTCATGCTGCATAAACATTTTTATAACGTCGCTGCTTTTGTCGGTTGAACCGTCATCTATAATAATAATTTCAATATTTTTTAATGTTTGTCCCGTAACAGACATGAGACAATCAATAATATAATTTTTTGTATTATAAACAGGTATGATTACTGAAATTGCAGGCGCGGCAAGTGACTTCGGGGGGGGGGCAGCTGTAAGCCCGGCTGTTAACTCTTCAAGAAAATCGCAGTAATCACCCATAAAAAATCTCACTAAACTATGTGCATGCATTATATTATCATGTAATTATATGTGCATACAATAATATATTAAGTTTTATTTATTCTTATACATTAAATGTCCTTCAAATATTTCTATTCATCATAAATAATAACTTTCAGGGTTATTTATATGATGAAGTTTGATGATAAAACATATTTGGCAGAAAAAATAAGATATTATCGCAAAAAGTCAAAACTTACGCAATCTGAGCTCGCAAAAAGAGTCGGTTTGACAGAGCAGCATATTTCAAGAATTGAAAGCGGATGTTATATTCCCTCTTTAAAAAGTTTTTTTATGCTTGTAGATGTTCTTGATATTGATTTAAAAGAATTTGGTTTTTATAAAAAAATTCCTGAAGATTCTGTTAAAAACAAATTGATAGATAAAATTATAAATTCAGATGAGAGAGAACTTATTTTATATGACGAAGTTATAGAAGCATTACACAACGGTTTATTAAAGATACATTAATATTAAATCTACTTTTTTCGTAAATAAAAAATTTAAAACAAAACTATGAGTCTTTAAAAAATAATTTGTAATTTTCCGCGCCAAATATTTTTATTCTGATATTTTTTATTGCATCATCATATTTTTTTGTTGGTTCATTTATTTTTTTTGCAAGTTCCCGCATCATAGCATAATGCCTGATTTCGATTTCTGCAACCTGAACATCTTCGGCACGGTTTTCCTGAGCCATTTGTTTGTGAAATATGTCAATTGCATTTTGTAAAATTTCGATTTGTCTTAAAACATATTGTTTAATCGGTTTACCTGAAGCCTGAGCCTGATTTATTTTTTGTTCAAGCAAGGCAAGTTCCTGTTCGTCCGTATAGTTTTCGCCCATAAAATTCTCCATTATCATTATAGTTTGAAAACTTTGTACTTGTCAAATTAACCTTTATATTCAACAAGGGTACCTCTGTTTGTAACTTCATACCACTTACCATTTCTTTCTCTCAGCACTATTGAATTACCGTCTGTGCTGATAAGAGTTTTGCTGCTTCCCTGATATGGTTTAAATCCTTTCGGAATGGGTGGTATATCCGTATTTGTTCTTGTATTCACGGAAGTATTTGCTGTATTTGCGGTATTGGAATTCGGCTGGAATTCCGGAGTGTTATCTGTTGTAACACTTATTCTGCCATATTCATCGGCTTTTATATTAAGAAAATTGCCAGTGCTTGATTCACGGATTGAAATCCCGTTTGCTATTTCATCAAATTTTATTGTTTGTACTACCCTGCCGTTTTTTTCTATCGCAACAGCTCCGTTATTAATCATTGCCCTGACAGGAGTTCCTTCAGCTGTGTATGCAATATCTTTCCAACTGTTTGTAATTGTAGTTGTTTTAGATTTAAATCTATCTGCGGCTGTAGTGAGGGTTGAAGATGTGGAATTATTTTGACTTGGTCTTGCTGTATAAGCAGGAGTCTGTGTCCGAACTGAAGTCGGTGCTGCGGGAGTTATATCGGCTTTATGCAAGAATACACCAGTTGTTTGTTTAAGGAAATCATCTAATGATATTTGTTCGTTATATCCAGCATGCATAGGGTCATGGTAAGTAACAGTTCCGGTTGCCGCATCGTAATCAACAATCGAAATATCATGGCCCTGTTGACCGCCGATGATAGCAGTCATTATATCTTTACCCGGCTTAAACTCATTTTCAATCATTTGTTTAATTTGTTTCGGGAACAAGGCTGTTTTACCGGACTTGCCAAGTAATGGAATTGCTGCGGTATCGTTACCGGCCATAGTACGTCCTGCTTTTATAATTCTTTGCAGACTAAAATCAGTTACATTAACGCCTGCAACATTATCTGCAACCCTGATTCTGTCAATAAGTACAGCCTGTTGAAGCATTTCAATCCCCTGAGCATCTCCGTAGAACAAATTTGCATTATGATCTCTTAGATTTATATTTAAGGGTTTACCGTCCGGGAAAGTCACAGGTTCCTTGTTGCCCCTGAGATTTATAGTTATGGAATTTCCGTTTTGTTCAAACATGGTATATAGTTTGGCACGTCCTGAAGGAGTATCAAGCATTGCATTTAAGTTTGCCATTATTGTACAAGTTTGGGTTCCGCCGGCCTGGGAGAAAGTTGCAGTACCAATCTGCGGGAACAATTCCTCAAATTTTTCTTTTGAAAGTTTGATTTCAACCGGATTACCATTGTCATTAACATATAGTTTTTGATTTTTTCCAGAACCTATAGAGCATACTTCACCGTTAGCAACATATTTAGAGATATCTTTCAGACTTACATTTGAACCGAGGTCTGTAATAAGCGGTTTTCCGTTTACGGCATTTTCAACTCTTTTTGAAAGTACTGCATTCGGTGTGCTTTCTACTGTTTCAGCAAGGTCTTTCATGCCTTGTGCTTTAAGATTTTTTCTGGTAGCAGAATCTATTTTAGAGCTGAACCCCATTTTGGCTTTAATTCTGCTCATCCATCCTCCGCCGGAAGGAGCACCCGCTGCCCCTGCACCTGCGATAGGTTGTCCAGGGTTTGGCTCGTCTACGATGTGGCCTATATTATTAGGCCACTCCTTCTCCAAAGTTTTCCGTATTGCATCTAGTCTAGCGTTTCTCTCTGGAGTTTCGGGTAATGCCCCTAGCCTATTGTATTCAGCAATAAGATCATAATAATACATTCCAGAATATTCCTTGATATAGCCGTTATCATCGGCGCTCGGTCTAGCTGGTGAAGATTGTTCTGGTTTTTCCTCCCGAACGACTTCAACCTCATCGGCTTTTGGTGTATTGCCCGATTGTTGTTCAATTTCTGGATTTCGGCTTTCATGTGTAACTACTTCCGGCGTTTTTTCGGAATTTGCGTGGTGTATCCCGTTTGAAGACTGTCTTGCCAATTCTGCACGACGTTTTGCTATTGAGGTATTGAAATTATTGTGTTCGGCCTGACCGCGATACCTATCAGCTAATACCTGCAGCTGATCCAGCTGTTCGGGAGTAGTTGCAGTCTGGCATAACTCTTCAAACTCTTTGGTATAATCTTGTAATTTTTTATTGCCTAATCTATCTACCGAATTCGACCTATTAGCAGTCCGATAAAAATCGCTATTTTGTAATTGTTCATCAAATAATCCATTAGATGGAGGAGGTGTTTGTTCGTGGTTTACCACAACTTCTGCGGGTGTTTCCGGGGTTGTAGCAGCAGGTCTTGTTGTTGGGTTTTGGTAATCAAATCCCTTATCTTTAAATAAAGCATCTACTTGTTTTCTATTACTTCCGCAGTTTTTACGTATTTTCATCCATTTATCAAATAAAGCGGATAATTCAGCCGGGTCAGTTGTTTCGGTTATAACTTTTTTCAGATCGTTCAGGGAAGATAACCCTTTGCCATTCTCAATTGCATCATCAAGTGACTTATGAACCTCGCTGTTTATCTGCGAAGTAGATCTTGCGTTTGATTCAAGGGTAGAAATTCGCCTGTTTAAATAATCTATCGCGTATTTATCATTTGCATAGCCGGTATTTCTTTTAACAAGTTCGTCTCTATAAGTTTTTAAACCTTGAATATCATCTGTTCCATCGGCATATTCTCTTATAACACGAACATGTTCAGGTTCAATGGATCGTTCTTTTAGAACTAGTTCTGCAGCAGCTTTCTGATCTGCTCTTACTTGTTGTGTATATGCTGCACGCTCACTTTCCGGTAACTGAGCTGCACGCTCATCTAACATTTTTCTGTAATTACGAACATTTTTATTACTAATTGCGTTTAGTCTGTTTCTGGCCTCAGCCAATTCAGCAGCGGACACATCAGGTTTGGCACAAAGTCTCGTTATCTCAGGTATAACATCTTCACTTGTGTCTTGACCAAGATGAACAGTTGACGCTTTTTCGACAGTTCTATTTGGATCTACAGGTGTTTCTCTCTTGGTTGCTTTATTAAGGACCGGAGTCTCAGACTTAGGAGCTGATGGGGCTGATGGGGTCGATGGAGCTGGGGTTTCATCTGAAAAATTGATAATTATTTCATCCCCTTCTTCTCCGCGAATTATCATTTTTCTCGGTTCTGCTCCCGGACCATCACTGACTAATGTAGCAACGTTGCCTTTATTATCATAAAGTGAATCAAAATAACCTTCTTTATTTGAATATACTCTTCTGTCATATGTTACACCAGGCTCATCAATAGCAGCGCTTGGCTTGCCGGCGCTTTTAATACCATAATAATGACCTAAGGCCGACATTACAAGGTTCATGCTGAAACCTTCCAGAGAAACATCACCGGTTGTTACAAGTTCAGCACCGGTACCCATAGCTAAATCAATGCCAAGAAGTTTACCTACGGCTTCTTTTGCAGATATTTGACCGGATTGATATAACTGATAATAATGCTGTGCACTTTTTGCACCTACTCCAAATGTTGCAGCGTTTATACCTGTTCTTATTGCGGCATTTTTGAAATCGGTATTCTGATTAAAAGCCTCGCCAAAGGTCATCTCATGATCTACTATAGGGTTTCCATCTGTATCGTAAAGAATTTCTCCCTTGTCATTTGTTTTATAAACAACTGTGCCCTGATGTTCTTGCGCACGCATTAGACCGCTGCCTGCTTCTAAGGTAAGAGGCGAGGTTGTTACAAGTGTTGATGCGGCGTTCATATATCTTTGGGATGAGAGGACTTTAGAAGCAGCATTGAGGTATCTTGCGGCTGTACCTAATCTGAGTGCTGATGCACCACTGGCCATTCCTCCAAAAACATTCCCGGCAACCATAGTAGCTATTGTTATACCCAGTTCTGTGTACATACCTCCCTGCTTTTGGACTTCTACAAAATGGTTAGCATCGCCTACAATATCATTTTCAGGGCCGAAGGCCTGTGAACCTATACGTTTCATCTGTTGTGCACACTCAGATGTTGACGGAAGGTAACGGCACAATTCTTTTAATGTTTCTCCTTGTGCTTCAACCAAATCACGCATTTGCTCAACTGACATATCGCTTATTTTTATACTTTCATTTTCTGATATTTGTATTTCTTTAGGAAATATTCCGCTTGCATATAATTCTTGTCTTAATTCGTCCGCAGATAATGATTTATATTTACCGTCTCCGAATCTGTCTTGAAATGCGTCAAGACACAATCTCGCATTGAGATTTTCACTGGCATCCATATATTGATTTATTAATTTAGGACTATATTCTACTCCGAATTGAGTTTTAAATTCAGTTTTAAATTTTTCGATATCAAGCTTTCCATCTACTGTGGAGTTCTGTTTGAGTGCATCTAGTTTAGTCCTAAAATCAGCTATTTTGCTTCTTGTTCCGGACATACTGCTGTCTGACCAGTTTAAAGCCCTGTCAAACAACCATTCCATTACTCCTTCATCTTTATCCTGCTGGTCGACAATGGCTGTAGCCTCGTCAGCACGACTAGTACCAAGATCATTATAAATATCGCCTACATTGTCACGGGTAGTATTTAAACTTTCTATAAATGCTTTTCTATCATCCGGAGCTTTAGCTTCTACTGCTTTTATATCTCGTATTATACCTTTTATAACCATATCTATTTGTTCGGTATCATTTGACGAATTTATTGCGTTAAAGCCTACAGTAACATCTTCAGGGATACCAAGTTTCTCACAGCGTTGTTTCAACGAAGTTCGTATTTTTGTCAAATATTCATCTAATTTTTGATCATCTATTGCTTTTTCGTCACGTAACGCGCTGACAAAACTTTCTTTGTCTATTCTTTCATATTCCTCCAGAAATTCGCAGATATTTGTAGAGTCTAAACCATGATTGACAACTTCGTCTAACGCTTTGACATCTGTTCCTTTTACAATACCGCCATATTCACTATGAACAATTGCAGTTCTTGCTTTAGAGGCCAGTTTTTTGCCCTGTGTGCCGGCAAGGCTTTCAGTGGCGAGCTGGTCCATTTGGCGCCTATCTTTTAATTCGGCGCCCCATTGGTTGGCCAAAGCTTCACTGACAGGAATGTTTAATTCCTTATAGCCATTTATTGCATTCCCATTTTTATCAAATCTGTTGGGATTCAGCTCCATTAACTGTCGTGTGCGGGCTTCTAAAAATTCCCGAGGAATATTTATTTCTGTGTTTTCATCTACGGGGCGGCCGGTTTCAGCTTCTTGTTCTTTTATATACAGATATTTTGCAATGTCGCTTGCTTTATTTAAATTCAACCCGTATTTTGATTTGAATTCTCCGTTAACATAGGCCAAATCCTGATCAATTGTATAGTTTTCCATAACATTGCTTCTTGTACTGAGGTGATCCTGAACCATTGCGGAAATCTGCTGTTTTTGCCCTTCTTGAGCGCTTGAGCCTCTGCCCTGTAAAATTTCGGCATCTGCTTTCAGTTCGCCGGGAATTTTTACGGTCTGGCCTGCGGACATTCTTGTTTGCCCCTCTTCCAGCCCGTTTATTTCCCTGAATTTGGCTTCATCTACATTAAATTTTTGGCAAAAAGATGAAACATCCATTTCATTGCTGTCAAACTGTACTACAATACCTTCGGTGTTGCCTTCTCCGTCATATGTAACCTGATAATTTTTACCATCTTTTACAACCGTTTGTTCTAATTTGTTGTCTGATGAATCATAGCTGGTAAATATCTTTTCACTTGGAGTTCCGTTAGATAACGAATTTATTTGAATATTATTATCAGAATCAACTGATGCATTAGAATTTGTATATGTTATTGTGTTTTTCCCGTCTTCTTTATAAAGAATACCGGTAACAGTGTTATTTGCCGAGTCAACAATCATTTGCTTTTCTGGAGTTGTATTGTTCAGGGAATCATAAGATACCCCTTCTTCTCCGTAGAATGTATAAGTTACTGTTCCATCGGGGCTCATTTTATCAGTGCGGGTAACCATACCATTTTGTTCGCAGTTAAAATAAGTAATGCTTTCTTTGCCGGCCAATCCCTTATTGTCTGTTTTGGAAACTGGGATACGCGTCATTGTACCGTCAGAATTTTCAATATATTCAAATTCTTCTATTGTTGTGCCTCTTGTAACAGTTTCTAAAGATTTTTTACCTCCATCATATTGGATTACGGATGTCTTTGTGCCATTTTCTTCGGAAATAGTTACTTTTTGTGGTACTTCGTTACCTTCTTCATCAAGTACAACATTTCCATTTTCATCTGCATATGATGTAGTGGTTATAACACTGTTCTCTTTCGGGGGGGGGGCGGCTATGACTGTTTCTGACAGAGTTTTTCCTGCTTTATCTTTTCTTGTTGTTACTGTTTGATCATCACCCTTTACAGTAATTATTTTTGAACCGTCCTCAAAAATTTCTTCTGTATGCCCGTCAGTATAATTTATTGTCTGAGAATTTTTTTGATCATCTTCTGTTGTATTTAAAATATTTT
>CALVEX010000182.1 GCA_944326655.1 Candidatus Gastranaerophilales bacterium
ACGTGTGCTCTTCCGATCTCCCTCAAGGGAGGGGAAATCTTCAAATTTAACCGAACAACGGCTGAACAAGAACGTATATATCGTTAAACAGTACAAACACAAGCAGCAGTATTAATAGTGCAAAAAATACTGTCATCACTTTGTTCATTATTTCTTCGTCAACCGGTTTTCCCTGAATTTTTTCTATCAGCAGGAATAACAAATGTCCGCCGTCAAGTGCAGGTATCGGTAAAATATTTAATATTGCAAGGTTCATTGATATAACGGCAGTCAATAACAGTCCGTAGAATATCCCTTCGGAACTTATTATGTCTCCGCCCATTTTAGTAATCAAAACAACCCCGTGCATGTTTTTTAAAGGAATTTTGCCCGTAAACAGTTGTTTTAAAACAATGAGCATTGATTTTGTTTCATTATAAAGGTAAGTATAACTTGCGCTGAACGCGGATTTTATACCGGTTACCGGCACAAGGATTTCTTTTCTGTCAAGCGTTATCCCGATAAGTCCGTCTTTGTCGGGATAAATTGTATTAAGTTCTACTTCTTTGCCGTCTCTCAAAACTGTTATTTCAAGAGGTTTTACCCCGTCAGTTATTGCGTATGCAAGATCTTTCAGGCTGTATTGTCCGGTAGTTTCTAAAAGTTTTTTGCCCTTTATTTCGTCACGCAATTTTATCTGGGCATCTGTTAATTTAACCTCATTCGGTCTGAAAAGTTCTACCGCATTCAAAACATTTTGGCTCAGAATAACTTTGTTTTCATATGGTATTGAAGGCAGTTTGACAACCAAACCTTCGGGAATAATTTCGTCTTCGTTAAATGCAATGTTGAGTTCTTTTAATTTTTCGTAATTTTGCTGTACATTAATTTCATTAACTTTTCCGTCATCTGCGGCACTGTACATTGCATAAAGGTTTATGGCATACTTTGAGGTAACGGTAGTAGAGTTGATTTTGATAATTTTATCTCCTTTTTCCATTCCTGATTGCCATACCGACTGACTTTTTTCCGCAACAATGTCGTTAACATAAGTATCAAACTTTCCGGACGGTAAATTCCCCCACATAAATGCGGTTAAAAGAACAAGAACATAAGCACAAATTACGTTTGCAATTACCCCGGCAGAAAAAATTATTGCCCTCTGCCAGGCAGGTTTGTTCATTAATCTTTCCGGAGAGTTTTGCGGAAGGTCGGAATCTTTGTCATCATCAGGAAAAGAAACATAGCCGCCGAATAAAAATGCGTGTACAACGATTGTAATTCCTCCGACTTTCTTTTCCCATAATGTAGGCCCGATGGGAAGACCTATGCCGAATTTATCAACTTTGACTTTAAACAGCAGCGCGGCACCGAGATGTCCGAGTTCATGAACCAGGATTAGAAGTCCGATTAGCAAAATCATTATTATAACTGACATTGAATTATTCCTCTCAAATTATTAAACGTATAAATATATTAACATAAAAACCTGAAAGGAGAAATTCCTTATTGGTGAGACTTATATCGCAGTTTACACCAAATATATTCAAAACACAGACATACTGTCATTCTGAACGTCGGATTGACCTCCGTGTTTCGGAATCTTATCATTATCAGACCCTGAAACAAGTTCAGGGTGACATTTAAGATGTTGTTTGGTGTAATAAGATCCCTTATTGGCAGAATGCGGCATATTTTTACAAGCATTAAACCGTGTTAATTATTCGCCTAAATTGAGGTGGGAGAATTGAACGATTTTATTTTTGCCGCGTTTTTTAGCGTTATACAATGCGTGTTCGGCATAGCGAATAATTGTGTTTGCATCTTCTTCAGTGTTTTCAATGCAAGGGTAAGTTGCAATACCGCCCGATATTGTAATAGGATGTCTTTCTTCTTCGCCTGCCGGAATAAATTCCATTTTTTCAATGTCGCGTCTAAATCTTTCAGCAAATAAAAATGCGTTTTCTTCAGATGTATTAGGCAGGATTAAAAGGAATTCTTCATCGCCGTAGCGGGTTAAAATATCCTCTTTTCTGATAAGTTGTTTTAGCTTGTCTGCAATTGAGCGAAGCAGGACATCGCCCCATTCGTATCCGTAAATATCATTTACAACTTTGAAAAAGTCAAGGTCGAACAAGAGGCAGGAAAGCTTGGAACCGTAACGTTTTGCACGGGAAATTTCCTGATCAAGACGTTCCTGCATATATTTTCTGTTGTGAAGTCCTGTCAGTTCGTCGGTTGTCGAAACAATTTTTAATTTGTCTCTCAGTTCTTTATATTTTAAAAGTGCATTAGCTCTTATAGTCAGTTCTGTGTTGTCTACGGGAGTTTTTATGAAATCGAAAGTAACTGCTCTGACAACTGTGCCCTTAAAAACATCTCCGATAAATAAAGCCGGGGCTTTGAATTTTGTTGTCATCAAGACATCTTTAATGTTCGGAACACTTTCGATTACGATAAGCCCGGGATTGAGCATTTCGTAATCTTTAAGATTTTCAGCATTTTCAATTCTGACATTGGTATCATCTATTTGTGCCAGAACATCAGCTAATTTTGATTCATTTTTATCTGTATAAACAACAATATTTTTCATTTTTTCTGCCCTCTTTGTCAATTTTTTATTGTAATTCTATCATATTGCACGTCTTTTATCAAGAGGTAAATAAAAGGACTTATATTGCAGTTTACACTAAATATGGTAAAAAACGTCACCCTGAACTTGTTTCAGGGTCTAAATAATATAGAGATTCCGAAACACGGAGGTCAATCCGACATTCGGAATGACATTATGACTGTATTTTCGAGAATATCCGGTGTAAACTGCGATATAAGTCCCTAAATAAAAGTTAATAATCAGGCATTGAGGTTTTTTATATGATATGATTAATTTATGGACACCGGCATTTTAACCGTTAAAATTAAACCTATGGAAAAGGCTGATTTGGATTCGGTTGTTTTGCTCGAGGAAAATGCTTACGGTCAGCATCACTGGTCAAAAGATTCCTTTATGAGCGAGCTTTCAAACGAACTTGCCAAATATTTCAGTGCATTCAATGAAAAAAATGAACTTATTGCCTATGCCGGATGCTGGCAGATTTTGGAAGAAGCTCATATTACAACGATTGCCGTTTCTCCGGAATACAGAAGAAAATCCCTCGGGGAAGCTCTTTTGGTTACTTTGCTTGATAAGTGTTACAGAGATATGATTAAATATATTACCTTGGAGGTTCGGGTTAGCAACAAACCTGCAATTTCACTTTATGAAAAATACGATTTTAAATCGCTTGGTGTGAGAAAAGGTTATTATCAGGACAATAATGAAGACGCACTGATTATGTGGACAGAGAATATTTTTTACGATAAATTTAAATCGGACTATGAAAAAAATGTTTATGCTTTGAGGGAGAAAATTAACGTTTTATGATAAAAGCTGCGGCACCAAAGATTAGGGTTATAAAAAAACAAATTGAGGGAATAAGGCTGACATTCGGCAGTTTGCTTTTAATTTTATGCTGTACATTTTTACTCATACTTTCGACATTTGTTCAGATTGATGTTACGCATTTTATAATTCCTAAGGGAGCTTTTTCCGGTGCTGATTTACAGATAAATGATTTTATTCACACTTATAAACTTATTCCGCAAATTCCTGTTGTAATGTTTGTCGGGGCATTTTTGGGAAGAAAATACGGTATTACAAGTATTTTAATTTATATACTTTTAGGACTGTTTATAATTCCTGTTTTTGCGCTTGGCGGCGGGCCGGGGTACATTTTTGAATACGGTTTCGGGTATATTTTGGGTTATATTCCGGCTGTATTTTTTGCAGGGTCAATCCTGAAAAGCGGCTTTACCAACAGAAATATGCTTCATGCGGTTCTTGTCGGCGTTTTAACAATTCATTTAATCGGAATATTGTATATGTTGTTTATCGCCGGACTAAAACATGAGGGCGGATTGTTCATGTGGGGATGGATTTGTGCGCAAAGCGGAGTTAAGATTATTTATGATTTTATATTCAGTTTTGCACTTGTTTTTGCGGCAAAGTACGCAAAAATTATTTTATGGTTTTTTATGTGAGGAGTTAAATATATGAAAATTCAATCAGTTCAATTTTACAATCCGTCTTTTACAAGCAGCAGACGGAAATTTGATGTTCAGGGACATATAGGCTCTACCTATGACGGCCTTTGGAAAAGGGATGCGCATTATACCCCGCAGAATATTATTGATACGGTGGAAACAAATAATGTTCAAAAAGTCTTGGTCAGTACGCTTTCCGGTTTGAACCCGCAGGGGAGTAATTTTTTCAAGTCTGAGCAGAATGCCGCGGAAGAAGTGATAAATCTTACATCAAACGGAAAGGTAACCTTGTATCCGCTTCTTTCCTGCCAGCCGGGAATTTCACAAAATACAGACACTGTGAAAAAACTTATTGAAAATAATAAGTTTTACGGTTTGAAGTTTCACCCGACAATGACTGATAAGTCTGTAAAAGACAATTTTCAAATTTATTCGGATTATATGACTCTTGCCGAGCAAAAGGGGCTTCCTTGCGTCTTTCATTCAATAACAGACGGAAAGTCAGACCCTCATCAGATTATTAAACTTGCTGAAGAGCATCCGATATTACCTGTTGTTCTTTATCATGTTGATTTAATGTCCACACCTGAGCAGATGTCAAAGACAATTGATGAAATTTCATCATCTGTCAGCAGCGGAAAATCAAATCTTTTTGTTGATATTTCATGGCTCACCGATTTTGACGGCAAGGGTGAACAGAGTAAAAACACTATAAGGCAGCTTCTTGAAAAATTAGGTATGGACAGAATTTTGTTCGGCTCCGACGCTCCGATAGGGGAAATGGGAGATAAGGAAAAGTACAGACAGTTTACGGATTTTGTTGAAAATACGGTCAAGGATTTTTACAAAGGCAAACCAGAAGACGCTGAAAAAGCTTTAGATAAGATTTTTTACGATAACGCGGAAGAAGTTTTTGTTAATAAAAAATGGTTTAGCGGCTCTTTTGGAAGGGCAAAGAAATTATCCGGCAAAACAATCGGTTTAATTGCAGCAGGAGTTATTGTTGCCGCTGCTGTTGCCGCAAAAATTATAAGCAATCACGGGAAAAAAGATATTGACAACAGACCGTCAAATATAAAGCGGCATTAGTTTCTGAAACAGGCGCTGTAATGGTTTATACCGACATTATCAAGCACGGGTATTTCGTTGATGCAGACATCTATACACCTTGGGCACCTTGGATGAAATCTGCATCCTGATATATCCTGCTGTATTGAAGGCGGCTGCCCCTGAATTGTTTCAAGCCTTGAGTCCCTGTTTAACGGGAGCGAGCGCAAAAGTGCGGTTGAATACGGATGTTTCGGGTTTGAGAAAAATTCTTTAGACGGCGCTGTTTCAACGATACGTCCCGCATACATTACAGAAACATAATCCGCATTTTCTCCGACAAGTGCCAGATCATGCGTGATTAAGAGGATTGATGTGTTTTGGGCGGTTTTAATTTCATTCAGCAGGTTCATAATTTGCGCCTGAATTGTGACATCAAGCGCTGTTGTCGGCTCATCCGCAATAAGAATTTCCGCATTGCAGGCAAGCGCCATGGCAATTATGGCACGTTGTTTCATCCCGCCCGAAAATTCATGGGGATATGCCTTCATTCTTTCCTGTGCACAGGGAATTTGCACGGCATCAAGTGCTTCCACGGCTTTTTTAAATGCTTCTTCCCCTTTTAGTTTCTGATGGATACTAATGACTTCCAGCAGCTGATCTCCGACGGTGAATAAAGGATTTAGCGATGTCATTGGATCTTGAGGGATTAAAGCGATTTTTGCTCCTCTTATGCGCTGCATTGATTTTGGAGAGATTTCCAGAATATTTTCTTTGTTATAAATTATTTCTCCGGAAGTTATTTTCGCTGTTTTGGGCAAAAGTCTCAAGATACTCATTGCGCTGATTGTTTTTCCGCAGCCTGATTCTCCTACAAGGGCGTGCATTCTGCCTTTTTCAAGCGAAAAAGAAACATCAAATAAAGCTTGTCTGAAGCCGTTTTCACAATCGAAACCCAAATTAAGATTTTTAACTTCTAAAATTCCCATAATTATATAATATATGATAGTTAAAAATAAGTGAATAGTCTTGCAGGCGGGTTTTGTTAATAAATGTTAAGCAGACTTTTTAGGGCTAAAAGCCTTACAAATCGTGATTTTTGCTCATGCCGCGGCCCTAAAACTCCATGTTTGCATGCAATTTTTTGGAACAAAAATTTTTTATAAAAATACAGGGGAAAAAATTAATAAATCATTTTCATTCACGAGGAAAATGGAAAGGGGAAAATTATGGTATCAATTTATGGTTTTAGCCGTGATTATGCCGCAGAATTTAAGGATCAAAGTTTTGAGGCATCAATCCGTGCAGATCAAAGGATGAAAGATTTAAAAACATCTTCTAATGTTACTGTACCCGTCGGACAGACGGAAAAGAAAGACAGCAACATGGGGCTTACTGTTGAAAGGTCATCTTCAAGTGTTATTCACTCGGACAGGGTAACACCTTATGATGAAGCGCAGGCTGAAGAAGCAAAAAAACTTTTTGATATGAAACGTTTGGAAACAGATAAAAACTATCGTAAGGAGTCTATAGAAAAAGTTAAAAATCTTCTGCTGGAATATGGTACTCAAAATGGTCTTGAGGTAAAAGATGAAAAAGAAGCTAAAAAAATGGCTGAAAGATATATCGATAACCTCAGACGCGAGCATAAGATTAAAACTACAACCACTTTTATTGATAAAGAGTCTTTTGAAAAAGCACAAAAAGAGCGTGAAGCAAAGAAAAAAGAACTTGTTCAAAAATACAGAAGCGAAGGCAAGGGCAGACGTGAAGCCAACAGGTTAGCTGATGCCGACCTTGGACAAAACAAGTTTTTATCAAATAAAAGAGGCGGTATTGACTTTATAGAATCGCATAAAGATTTATTCTATGATGAAAACGGTAATTTCTCAAGTGATAAATACAAAGAAGTTGTATTTGGCTTTACTGACAGAAATTCAAAAGAAGGCGAAGAAAGAAGCGCCTATCTGAGTCTGGCGGAAAGACGCAGACTTGCCGCAGAATTTGATGTCGACGATGATACAATCTCTGATATCGTTAAAAACGGCGGCGGCGCATTTGAAAAAGATTACACCGAGGTTATCAAAATCGGGTCTATAGTTGCAGGCGCTGCAGTAGGTGCGGCAGTTGGCAGATGGATTAGTCCTGAAGTTGCAACCGGTGGTGCAATGGCTTCGGCAGGAGCAGGTTCTGTTGTGCCGGGAGCCGGTGCAGGAGCAATTGCCGGCGCCGGAGTAGGCCCGGGTTCTGTTTCGGTTGACCTTACCCTTGCAGGTGCAGCTGTCGGTGCCGGAATTGGTGCTTTTGCTCCGGGGGATCCGGGTAACAAAGAAAATCCTGTCTACGGCCCGAAACAACCAGTTGTAGACAATCCTCCAGGAGAAGAGCCGGAACCTCCGTTATACATACGTAAAGACGAAGTTGAAAACGATATTACAACGACTGTTACCGATGAAAGGGAAGTCCCAATGGACTATTGTCCTTATAAAGTCAAAAAAGATGACTTATGGTATGGTATAGTTCAGGCAACATATCGCCACGAAGACGGTTCTCAACTTTCATGGAGCGAAGTTAAGGAAGTTTACAGGGGCTTAAAGAAAATGCACAATATTCCTGAAAATCTTACATACATACCTTTAAAAGAAATAAGATTATATAGTGAAATAAACGGTAAGAAATATAAGGTTAATTGTTCGGCGGAAGTAACAGAAAAAAATCAGGGAAATTACGAAACTCCAAATGAACTTTGGAATGGTGAAGACCCCGGGGTACAGACGACAACCGAACGAACTGACAGAGACATTCACGTTAAAGTCGGAGTATATTACATCAAAGATGTACACGGCAATATTATTGGTGCATATCAGTCAAGAGAACAACGTGATGCTGAATTGAAAAGGATTCAGGAAGAAACAGGCGCAATACTGTTAGAAGATGAAAAATAAAAATAACTTAAATAAAAAAAGACCTTCCGATAACAAAGGAAGGTCTTTTTAATTGAGGACACAAATACCTTTAGCTGCAGCTTTTAGGTTGTTTGCAATCCAATAGTTTTCTAGCGGGGCGAACTCCATGTTAACACTAAAATAAGATGAGCCAGAACCTGACATTACAGATTCCGGATATAATTTTTTTATGGTCTTTAATTCTTCATAATCATCTATTAAAGCCCATTCAAGATCATTTTGAAAATCATTTCTGCTCCCAAAATCCGACTTAAATCCATTGTTTAGTTTATCCGAAAATTTTGTATAAGCTTCTTTTGCGCTTATTCCGAGATTTTCCGGTTTAATCAACGAGACATTAAAATCTTTAAATTCAAGTGGTTTTAAGATTTCTCCTCTGCCGGTTGTCATCTGCCGTCCGCCTTCCAGACAGAAATTCAGATCCGAGCCGAGTTTTGAACAAAGGGAATGTAGTTCGGCTTTTGAAAGCGGTTCGTTAAATATTTTATTTAATCCGTATAAAGTTCCGGCGGCATCGGTGCTTCCGCCTGCCAGACCTGCCGATACCGGAATATTTTTGTCGATATAAATATCAATTTTGTGCGGGGGAATGTTTGTCCTTTCAATAAACATCATTGCGGCTTTGTGTACCAAATTCCTTTCGTCATAAGGGATTTCTCTGCTGCTGCCGTCAAGTGTTATTGAAAATTTTTCTGCCGGGTTTGCGGAAATTGTCAAATAATCATAAAGGCTTATGGTCTGCATAACGCTTTCGATATCATGAAACCCGTCCGGGCGTTTGCCGAGAACCTTTAATGTCAGGTTAATTTTTGCCGGACATTGGAGTTTTATTTCATTTGTTTCTTTTATTTTGTCATTGCATGCTTGTCCCGCAATCTCTGATTTCCGGGAGGGTGTTTCAGTTTTCTCTTCTAAATATTGCATAACTCCTTCAATGTTGTTATAAATATCGTTATTCCAAATTCGTATTACCTGATAGCCTTCATTTTGCAGGTATTTATCGCGTATCTTATCATAATCTTCGTTTCCGCAATGTTGACTGCCGTCAAGTTCTATAATTATTTTCTCTGAGCAGCATAAAAAATCAACTATATATTTCCCGACCGGCTGCTGTCGTCTGAATTTTAATCCGTTTAACTGTTTATTTTTAAGATATGACCACAAAATTACTTCTGGTAATTCAGGATTATTTCGCATGTTTTTAGCATTCTTTTTTTGATATTCAGGGTGTTGAAATTTCATTCTTTCACCCACCCCTTTATTTCCCCTCTCCTCAAGGGAGGGGAAATATTTTCATTACCCTCCCTTGAGGGGAGGGTGGAAATCTCTGATTTCCGGGAGGGTGTTGTATCACGCAGCTCTTCTGATAATTCCCCGAACATCTCTATTGAAAGCTTTTCTCCCCTTATATTCTCATCAAGACCGAGTTTTGAATAAGCTTCTTGTATTTTTTCTTTCGAAAAACCCGCTGAAAGCAGACAATTTTTAAGGGTTTTTCTTCTCTGGGCAAATCCTGCTTTGACTGTTTTTCTGAAATGTTTGTAATCTGTTAAGTTAAGCAGAGGTTTTTCACGTACCGTAAGTTTTACGAGTGCCGAATTTACTTTTGGCGCCGGATAAAAAGCTTTTCTGCCTACTAACCTCAAAATTTCAACGTCAGCCCAGAATTGTGAAAGGATTGTCAAAAGTCCGTACTGTTTTGAGGGTGAATTTTCATTTGCACACATTCTCTGTGCAACTTCCTCCTGAACCATTAAAATTATATCTTTTATTTTTTGTCTGTTTTTGTTGTCCAGGTCGTCTGTTTCTCCGAGAAGGTGTGCAATAATCGGGCTTGTAATATAATAAGGTATATTGGCAACGATTTTAACTTTTCCTTCGCACAATTCCGATAAATCGGTTTTCAAAATATCATTATGAATTATAGTAAGATTATCAGCTTTAATTTTTTCTAACTCTTTTATTGCTTCTTCATCAAGTTCGATTGCGATAACCTGTTTGGCATGCTTAACAAGCTGCTCTGTTACAAATCCTACGCCCGGTCCTATTTCAACAACCGTTTCATCAGGCCGGATATCAGCGTAATCAATGATATCAGAGATTACCTGACCGTCAATCAAAAAATTCTGGCCGAGTCTCTTTTTTGTTCTGAAATATCTTGCCCTGTCGAAGTAGTTAATCTTACCTATAATAATACTACACACAGGTAA
>CALVEX010000183.1 GCA_944326655.1 Candidatus Gastranaerophilales bacterium
ATTCTAAAAATATTGTATAATAGTAACTGTAAAAAATCAATAATGTAAACGGTGTAGAAACCATGGGAATTAACACAACTTCAAAACAGGATTTGGAAGATTTCAAATCATACATAATAGCGGAAAAGAATTTTTCAAAACATACTGCAAAAGCTTACTGTTCGGATATTTTGAGTTTTCTTGTGTGGATGGATGAGACTTCATGCGAGGAGGTAAACCTTCAGAAAATAAGGGAGTACCTTCATTTTATCCAAAAGTTTAACTACAAGAAAACAACCATTGCACGAAAGATTGCTTCATTAAGAACTTTTTACAAATATCTGTACAGAGAACGTAAAGTTGACTCAAATCCGGCAATGAGCCTTATAAACCCGAAGCGTCCGAAATCTTTGCCCAAATTTTTAACTCCTGATGAGGTTGAACAGATTTTGAATAACACAAAAATAGAAACTCCGGCAGGATACAGAAACCGGACTATTCTGGAACTTTTATGGGCAACGGGTATGAGGATATCCGAACTTTCAGGGCTTAATTTCGGAGATTTAAACCTTGAGAATAATGAAATAAGAGTTTTTGGCAAAGGTTCAAAGGAACGAATTATTCTTGTAACAGACAGGGCAAAAAATTTTCTGGAACGTTATATTGAAAGTGCAAGAGCACTTATCCCGAAAGGATTTCCCGTTCCGCCGGAAGACGAAAATTCTCCTGTTTTTATAAATAATACAGGCTACAGACTCCAGACAAAAACTATCAGAAACGTTATAAATGATGTTGTTGAAAAAATAAATCTGCCGAAACATGTTACACCGCACGTGTTCCGCCACAGTTTTGCAACGCACTTGATAGAAAACGGGGCAGATTTAAGGGTGGTGCAGGAGCTTTTAGGCCACGCAAGTATTTCCAACACCCAAATATATACCCACGTATCAACCCAGCACCTGAAAGAAGTGTATAACGAAACCCACCCAAGAGCATAGGAACGTGCCATCCCATCCGCCACTTAGGTTTTGCATAATGTCTTCTGTCATTACTAAAGAGTAGTAGGTTTGTTTTTTTTATCACAACAAAAGTTTGAAGGAAGAGAGAAGGGACTTATTTGGGAAGTCCAGAGGACCGGAAGGCAAGAGGGCAAGCCGGTTACGTCATCCTGAACTCGTTTCAGGATCTCAACGAAGGAAGATTAGAAGATGAGAGGATAGGATGGTATGCTGTTATCGGTGAGCGAAGCTCACACGAAATTATATTCCCTCGCCACGGCGAATTGACCTTCGTGAGGCAGAAGGGGGTACGGAGTACCGGATGAGGGCTAATTTTGACATTACGAGGAGGGCTTTGCCCGACGTGGTAATCGCATTACCGTTGAATATTTACAAGTTTGCGATTGCCACGGTCGTTTCACTCCCTCGCAATGACAAATTTTACGCGGGCTTTGCCCGCAGATAACAGCTTGCCTTCCTGCCCTCCTATCTTCCATTGAAGAGATTCTGAACCAAGTTCAGAATGACGTAACTGGCTTGCCATCCTGCCTTCATGTCCTCCAAAATAACAACCTCTCCCTCTCCACCAGAATTAATACCTTCCCCTAGCCTCTGTCTTACTCGCTCGCGCGTCTTACCCGATTTGTGATAAACGGGCACGGCTCCGCATTTCGCCCTCTGCAAAGCGGGAGTTCCCATCAAGGGAGGGGATGTTTAAAAAACTTCATAATAAGTCAATTTTTACCAATATATATTTTTTATATATTTAGAATATTACGGAGAGAATATATGGAAAATACGCCTGTAAATTTCAGAGAAATACGGTTTAGCCGCGATACCAAGGTTAATTATAAAGACGGCAACCCTGTTATTAATACTGTCTTCAGTAAATATGACAAGGATAATAGCGGTGATTTCGACGAAGAAGAATGGAATTCGTATCAAAAAGAACTTAAACAGCTTGAGGAAAGAAAAACCGAAATCGAAAAATTGAAGCAAAACGTAAGCAGCGGAACAGTTTCACATTACAGCCGGAATATAGAAAAATTAAACCGTAAAATTCATGAGTTGCGGGACAAGCAGATGCAGATAATAAACAGGCATGATTTTGATAAACTGATAGAGTTTGAAAAAAAACATAATGTTGCCCGTGTTGGTTATACTGATGACGATGAATTGCCGCAAAATGCAAAAACGTATGATATATCAGCTTTCCAGATGGGTATCTATGATGAAAAAGAGGATGCATTCACCGGCAAAACCTTTGAAAAAGGTTATTTAAAAGGATTTGATACATTATCAGAAGATGAAAAAGAGGAATACCTGAAACTTTTAAAAAATGCCGCCGAAGAAATAAACGAATATGGTAAATTAGAGGAAAAAATTTCCGGCTTAAATGAAAAATTAGACAAAAACCTGGCATTACAAGATCTTGCACAAAACGGAATGATAGACAAAGTCGGGACTGCGGATTATGAAAATCAGGTTTACGAGCAGTATAGGGCAATACGAAATGAAGCAAACCCGTTTTACAGGCAGATAAAAGATGTTGAATCAAAATATGCTTCATTGCGGCTCAAGGCAAATCCGACACAGGATGAAAAAAGACTGCTTGAACAGTACAGAATACAGCTTAGTCAATTGGAAGAAGCAAGCGAAATGTGGTCTATTTCTGATGCCGGAAAAGGGCAGAATATTCATAACAGTTCGGGATTTCGGGTAACAAATCTTTCAGAACAGGCAGTCTATAAACATGAAGACACCTCCGGCGAAGGTTTTAGCCAGGAAACAGAGACAATCACGGATAATCACTCAGTTGGCGTAAGCTACAGCAATCAAAACTGGAATGCAAGCGCTGGTTTTACCAAAGGTGAAACATATTATCTTAATGCCGATAAAGACACTGTTCATACTTATAATGCAAATGTCAGTGCAGGCTACGGCCGTGAAAACTGGGCTTTAAGTTCATCATCAAATATTAGTGCCGATGACAGTTCAATATCTTACACCCATAGTGTCGAAGGCAGATACGGAGATTTGTCGTTGAGTGCTGAAAATACTCTTAATGTAAATAAGTATGAAATGCCGGATGAAAACGGTAATATGACCGAACAGAAAGTTAAATCAAATTCTGCAAATCTTCGGCTCTCTTATGAAACAGGGAAATTTACAAATACTGCCGGCGTAGGATTTGAAGATGAAGGAACAACTTTTTCTCTGGGCTCGCGTGCTAATTTTGGAATAAGTTCCGGTAAAAGTTATTGGAATATAGGCCCGTCATCTGATTTAACTTATAATTCCGGAGCGGAAACTTTTACCGTAAATCCATCGGTTTATGCAAATTACAGTTACAATTCACACGATTTAAGAGCAAATGTAATGCTTAATAACAATTTAAGTATTACAACAGCACCTGAAATGGATACAGATTTTACTAACAGCCTTAATTTAAACGGAGCCATAACTTATAAAAATGTTTCATTTACCGGAAAGTATAATAATTACCATTCATCTTACAGTACAACAAATACATTCGGAGCAGAAGTTGCATATAACCATCCAAACGCCGGAAAATTTGCCGTAGAATATTCGCGGCAAAATTCAAAGAGTGAAACAAGTTTTACCGGCACAGATCAGGTTATGTTTACGTATTCCGCACCCGTTGACACTATTACAAGCTGGTTCAAGAAAAAATAGAAACAACAGCAGGATAATAGCAGTAAATGTTTTTTATATTGATTTAGCGGATAGGCAACCGATTATTCTTCTTCTTTGTGGTGTTTGACGTCTTCTTTAATAACAATGAGGTTATTAATAATTTTCATTGCGCAGGTCGGAAGAACAACGTCGTTTAATCCCGTTGCAATACCGATAATTTTGCCGGCGCCTAAAATTACTTCTTCGCCTTTGTAATAAAATTTGTAATCGTCCTTTCTGTCTGAACGGATTGTTACTTTTTCCATTTTCAGTTCTCCTTTTTATTTCTTATTTGTTATTTATTCTTTTCCCGCTTTTGTCAAAAAATATACCGGTTTCCATCACTTCGTTATATATTTCTTCATCTTTTTTAAAACTCTCTACAGTATAAGGATAAAAATCTATGCATACATCCATATCTGTTTCGACTTTTCCTATAATCGGCCAGATTTGTTCGCGTTTTGATTTGTCTTCTATCTCGAATATTCCTGCAAGTTCAATATCCTCACCTTCATGCATATTGCCGTCCGTGTGAATTCCAAACAGATACATGCCCTTAAAATCGCTGAATATATGATTAAAAGCGGCAGATAATTTTACAATAACTTCATCAACTGAATTTGCCATAACAATTACCCTATATGATTTGTGACATCATTTCTGTCTACACTGATTTGTTCGGATGTTGCCAGATTCTTTACGGCAACTTTATTTGACTTAATCTCGTCTTCGCCTAAAATAAGTGCATATTTTGCTGCTTTTGAAGCTTTTTCAAGCTGTTTGGTAAACTTTTTGTTTGCAAGATCAAATTCAACTTTAACCCCTTTGCCTCTGAGTTCCTGCGCAAGTTCAAACCCGTCAGCAGGAGAATTGCAAACGATATATGCATCTAATTTTTCCGGCTCAACTTCAGGCAGGAGAGAATTTAACCTTTCCATTCCCATTGCCCAGCCGACAGCAGGAGTATCTTCTCCGCCGAGATTTTTAACCAGACTGTCATAGCGTCCGCCGCCGCATACAGCATTTTGTGAGCCCAGATTGTTTGATTTAATCTCAAAAACAGTTCTGTTATAATAATCCAAACCTCTGACAAGAAGCTTATTTTCAGAATAAGGTACATTAAGCCTGTCAAGGTAAGATTTTAATCGGCTATAATGTGCAGCACATTCTTCACAAATAAAATCGGATTGAATAACCTTTTGGATTTCCGGTTTTGCAAAAATTTCTTTGCATGATTCAACCTTGCAGTCCAAAAGTCTTAAAGGATTTTTTTCATATCTGTTCTGACAGTCTTCGCATAAATTATCAAATTCCGGTTTTAAAACTTCTTTAATTCTTCTTTTATATTCTTCGCGGCATTCAGGGCATCCGAGAGAATTTATTTCAACTTCCAAGTCGTTTAGTCCGAGCGATTTAAGATAATCAACGGCGAGCATGATAACTTCCGCATCTGCAGCCGGTTCTTTAATCCCGAACATTTCAACGCCTACCTGATGGAACTGTCTTTGTCTGCCTGCCTGCGGGCGTTCGTACCTGAACATCGGACCTTTGTACCAGAGTTTTACCGGAGCAGACAATCTTGTCATATTATTTTCAATAAATGAACGCACAACACCTGCCGTATTTTCGGGACGCAAAGTTATTGAACGATCGCTTTTTTCAAATGTGTACATTTCTTTGTTCACAATATCAGTTGTATCGCCGACCCCGCGGGCAAAAAGCTCCGTTGCTTCCAAAATCGGGGTTCTGATTTCTTTATAACCGTACTTTGTAAAAATCTCAAGCGCTTTTTGCTCTAACCTTTGCCACTGTCCGGCTTCCTGAGGTAAAATGTCCTTTGTTCCTTTGAGTACTTTAATCATTTTAGTCATAAAGTTATTATATAAATTTGAGCTTGAATTGTCAAATTTTATTATTTTTTAAAGTGTCAATTTCCCGCCGTCATCAGGAATTAGAAGTTTTGCCACATTATTATCTTTTTTAAATTTACGCAAATCTTCTCTTGTAACGGACAGGTGGCTTACTGTATCCATATGGCTTGCTATTAATGTTTCTATGCAGTCTTTTTTCAAAACTTCTTTGATATCTTCAATACCCATAATTATATGCTCACCGTTAAATACAGTAGCTGCACAGGCATTAACCACTATAATTTCCGGCTTAAATTTGTCTATCGCGGTATTTACTTCTTCACACCATATTGTATCGCCCGCTAAATAAAGAGTCTTTTCTTCTTTTGATTTGAATATAACCCCCATTGCATCATAAGGCATATTAACACTTCTGCATAACGGTTCAATAATCTCTCTTTTGCCATGCTGTGTTCCGGTTTTATATAATGTAATATCTTTAAATTTTGTGCCGTTTTCATCAAGTATTTCAACATTGTTAAATCCTTCATTAAGCATAAAAATCTTGTCTGTTTCATTCTGAACAAACATTTTTATATCTTTATCCAGAGCTTCTTTGGCAAAATTATCCCAGTGATCCGGATGAACATGTGTTACTATAACAGCATCAACATTAACTATATCACTTATTGCAAAAGGAAGTTCTACTCTCGGCTGGCGGATATGCGGATTTATTCCGGCCTCGAAGCCTTCCATATAATCTTTAGGCATAAGCCAAGGGTCAACCAAAAATTTAATATTGTTATAATTTACAATGATTGTTGCGTTTCTTACCTGTGTAATTTCCACTACATTATCCTCCTTTTGCACTTTTGATTTTAAATAATAATTATCTGTTTTACAAGTCTGAACTTTTTTGTATAAGTATTAGCTATAAAATAAAAAGAGGCAGGACTTAGTAATATCCTGCCTTTAATTTGTTAATTTGTATTAATTTGCTATTTTAAATGCTCTCTGTAAAACGCCTCAATTTTATCAAAAGGAATTTTGTCCATATTATCGTATAAATCAACATGGTTTGCGTCTTTTACTATAAGAAGCTCTTTATTATCTCCTTTTAATTTTTTAAACGCATCTTCACTGAAATAACGACTGTGAGCCTTTTCTCCGTGAATAACCAGTACGGCATTTTGTATTTCATCACTGTATGCAAGTATAGGCATATTTATTAAGGATAGGGTTGAGGTCATATTCCAGT
>CALVEX010000184.1 GCA_944326655.1 Candidatus Gastranaerophilales bacterium
ATTGCTGTATATTTTTTCGTGTTTTCTACATCTTTTTTTTGTTCTTCTGTTGCGTCCTTTGGCGCTTTTACAAACGGGTTATAAGCAATGAATATCGGTGCTACTGCTCCGGTTCCTATTGCTGTAATTAAAATTCCTCCGAGTTCTCCCTTAAGCCATTTTAATTTTTCCATAATGTTTATTGCTGTTTTATTGGGCAATTGATTTTTGATTTGTCCTTTTAAAGGATTCCCTGTAAAATTCGGAACATGTTGTCGTCCCTTTTTGTTCGACTGCCATCTTGGCGCAGAATAATTTTGATTAATTTTTTCAACTTTCATTTCTTTTTCCTACTACAAATCATCACGAAACCTTCTATATATATAGAATATAAAACATAATAAAAATTGCTAGTCATGCCCTGTATTGTTAAGTTTTGTAAACTTAATCACTGTCCAGCTTCCTTTCTGCTCTACACGTGTAAGAGCGAGGTTTTTAGTCATATCAAAAAATGTTTTGTTTTTAATATATGAGAAAACTAAAAATAATAATGGCTGCTTCTCATACTGTAGTTCGTTGTTCGATACTTCAATTAATGCTTCCGGGTTAATGAAAGAAACACTGTTTAAAATTACTACAGCAGCACTCTGACCCGGTTTAAGCCTGTCAAATATTTCCTGTTTCAGCTTGTTTTCAAAATAAGGATTGTTATAATTTGAAAACGTGTTTTTATAAATAGTTTTCCCGTCAGAAAAAATTTCATTGTAAGTTTTATCTTTTGAGAGATAGTTGTGGAAATTGCCTTTATTTATGGATATTACTCTATAATCATTAAAATCAAAATATTTATCAAATCTGTTTTGAGCATAATATTGAAGAAGTATTATATCGTCTTTCTTTAATTCTGCATTTTTCAGCATATCTGCTGCAATTTTATGCCCCTCAGGTCGTCTCATTTTCGGAGCGGAATAAGGGGCTTTAACTATGTACCATAATGATAAAACGCAATAAACTGTTATCAGCGTTATGCGCAGTCCCTTTTTATTTATTGAAGCCATTCCGGAGCATGCCAGATATATAAGTACAGGATAGATTTCTATTGAATATTTGGTAATAAATACAAGTTTCCCGCTGACGGAAGCTGCGACAAGCACAAGCGTTGTGAAAAAGGATGTCAGGAATAGTTGTAAATTAATTTTATTTTTAATTAAGGATTTTATAATGCAAAATATTCCGATTAAAGCCGGTACGAACATATATATTGCCAGTTTCGGCATATAAAACAGATTATCCGGTGCATTGGTAAGATTTGTCAATACCGGTGAAAAGTAATCCGTAAATAAAAATCCGATTTTTGAGAGGGAAAAGTGTCCCCACCATTGAGAAAAAGAACGTGTTAAAAATATTTTCATAACAAGTGGAGATAAAAGTATTCCGCCTGTTATTAAAGAAATCCAAATACATTTTATTGCGGTTTTAAATCGTGTATATAAATTTATGCTTAAAAAGATTAGATTGAAAAACACATATACAAATCCGATTGTATGTGTAAAAAGTATAAGAAAGTTAAATAATGCACAGTAAATAAAGTTTTTTTTAACCGGATTTTCTATGGATTTAAGGGTGTAAAGCAAAGCCAAAGCAGAGAAAAGAAATAAAACGGAATATAGTCTGACTTCCTGCGAATAATAAATAAGGAAAGAACTTATAGCCGTAAATCCTCCGCATAAATAAGCGGTTGTTTTATCCTTTTGCAAGCCTGTAAAATACATAACAGGAATTGCAAGCACGCCTGTTAAAACTGACGTCAGTCTTAAAATCAGGTCACTCTGCCCAAAGATTGTCATGAAAAATTTTAAATACAGGTAATAAAAAGGCATGTGGCACTGACTTTTTACGGCATTTACAAAACCGTCAAAAAACGGAGTTGCCGCAATCATGTAGCTCACATATTCATCGTTCCATAACCCGTCAGGCTTGTTGATGCAGATGAGTCTTAAAATAAGACCCAGAATAATTATCCCTGATAGTCCCAAGTATTTTTTAACGATTGTCAAAATCCCTCTTTAATTATATAATAAAAAGAAAAATTTAAAAGAGGATAGTTATGAAATTGATAATTCAGATTCCGTGTTACAATGAAGAGTCTGCGCTTCCGATAACACTTGAAGCGCTTCCGAAAAGTATTGAGGGAATTGATGAAATTGAAGTTTTAATTATAAATGACGGTTCAACAGATAGAACAGTTGAAATTGCAAAGCAATACGGGGTTAAGCATTTTGTTGATATGGGACATAATTGCGGTTTGGCTAAAGCGTTTGTGTCAGGGATTAAAAAATCTCTGGAATTGGGTGCTGATATTATTGTTAATACAGATGCAGATAACCAGTATTGTGCTGATAATATAAAAGATCTTGTAAAACCTATTTTAAACAAAGAAGCTGATATTGTTATAGGTTCAAGACCCGTGTCGCAAATTAAACATTTCTCATTAATGAAAAAATTTCTTCAAAAAGCCGGCTCTATGGTAATGCGTTTAATCAGTTCAACTTCTGTAGAAGATGCCCCCAGCGGTTTCAGGGCTTTTTCAAGAAATGCGGCTCTACAGCTTAATATTTTTGATAATTATACTTATACTTTGGAAACTATTATTCAGGCAAAAGCCAAGGGGCTGCAGCTCGTTTGTGTCCCTGTGAATGTCAACGGGGATTTGAGAAAATCGAAACTTGTTAAAAACATGTTTGACTATTGTCTGCGCTCGACGTTTACAATGGTAAGGATGTTTATTATCTATCGTCCTTTCCGTTTTTTTTCAATTCTTGCCTCTTTATTTTTTATTCCGGGGATATTCCTCGGGCTGCGATTTGTATGGTATTACTTTTCAGGGCAGGGAGGCGGGCATGTCCAGTCATTAATTTTGTCTGCAATTCTTATTATAATTAGCGTTCAGATAGGAGTTATTGCTGTTCTTTCAGAGCTTTTTTCCATTAACAGAAAAATTCTTGAGGACATTCAAAATCGTTTAAAAGTGCAAGGCTTGAAAAAATTTTAGGACGTTATAAAATATATAGAGATTAATTAAAATAATAAGGTATTTTTATATATGGTAAAATTGGAATTTATTTCAAAATTTAAAGATATTGTTACTTCTGCACAGACTGTTAAAATTGCTGCGTTTTTTTCATTCACTATTCTTTTGACCGGTATAATCTCATCCCAAAACTTCTTTTTTCAGAACATAATTGAAAACGGGATAAGCAGACGCGATATTATAGCACAAAAGACTTTGATTGTTGAAGATGTAAAACGTACTGAACAGCATAAAAAGGAAGTGGCTCAAAAAATAGAACCGGTTATGGCGCCTGCTGAAGATGATTTTATAAGAACTAATCTTCAGACTCTCCAGACTTCTATAATGCAGATACGCCGCAAAGATGCTGATGAATCGGTAAAAAAAGAAGAAATCGGAATATTGTTTGATCTTTCTGATAACTCAAAACGTGACTTTGTTATAAATTATCTTTTGAAAGCTGATGACAACAGTTTACATGAAGTTTTTGACAAGTCTTCCTTAATTCTTACTAATATACTAAATGCGGGAATTACCGAAAAAGATTACGAAAAAGACAATATTGACAAAATTATATTAAATAACCTTATTTCAAATGTTTCCAAACGCCAGGTGTCTGTTATTACGGCACTTCTTGAACAGGTAATTGTTCCTAATCTTGTTGTTGACGAGTTTGCAACTGAAATCGCAAGAAAAAATGCCCAGAATTCTGTCAAACCTTATGAAGTTGTTTTTCAAAAAGGCGATAAAATTCTGTTTGAGGGCGAGCCTGTAACGAGGTTAAAAAGGGATGCGCTGCGTCAGGCTGGATATAATGTTTATCAATTGAACTGGCAGGGGCTGGCTGCAATTTATATAATTGTGTTTATTGCTACGGCCATGTTTTTAGGTTTTATGAAGTTCTTTGAAAGGGAATATCTGGAACCCAGATATCTTGCAATATCAGCTGTTTTGTCGTTATTTTTAGCTTTGATTGGTGTTATGCTGCCTGTTGGATTTTCGCCTTATGTGCTTCCAATTCCTGCATTTTTAATGCTTATGTCAATATTTACAAATCCGCGGGTTGCGCTTGTCGCTTCGGTTGTATTGCTTTCTGTCATGGTTGTCGGGTATCAGTATAATATTCAGTTTATGGTAACATTTCTTATGCTGACTTTATTCTCGGTAATACTTATGTCTCAGATAAAGTATGCAAAACGTGTGGATTTGATAAAAATAGGATTTAATATTTCTATTGCAGGATTGGTGATTGTATTAAGTATTTATATACTGGAAAAGTGTTTGATTGACGTTGATAATGTTTTAATATTAAAAGATGTTTCATTTATATTCTTGAACGGAATATTAAGTTCAATTATAACACTTGGTTCCCTGCCGTTGTTTGAAAGCACATTTAAAATTATTACCTCATACGGGCTTGCGGAATTGGGTGATCATAACCAAAAGCTTTTAAAACGTCTTCAAATGGATGCGCCGGGGACTTATCATCACAGTTTGATGGTTTCTAATTTGTGCGAGGCAGCGGCTGAGGCAATAGGGGCTGATCCTATATTGGCCCGTGTAGGTGCTTTATATCATGATATAGGGAAATTAAAAAGACCTCTGTTTTTTGTTGAAAATCAGTCCTATTTTTTGATAGAGAACCCTCATAATAAATTTACTCCTAGAATAAGCAAAATGATTATTACCGCCCATCCGAAAGACGGTATTGAAATCGCTAAGGAATATCATTTGCCTCAGGTAATCCAGAATTTTATTTTACAGCATCATGGAGAAGGTCTTGCAAGCTATTTCTATAACCAGGCCGTAAAAGAGGAAGGTATAGATAATGTTAAAGAAGAACAATTCAGATATACCGGTCCTAAACCTAATACAAAAGAAACAGCAATTCTGATGATTGCCGATGCCGTTGAATCTGCTGTAAGATCGTTGAAAAATCCGACCCCTGAAGAAATTGAAGCTATGATAAATAAAATTATTATTGAAAGATTAAATGACGGGCAATTGTCTGACAGTCCGCTTACATTGAAAGATATAAAAACTATTGCTTCTACTTTTTCCCGAATTCTTCGCGGCATGCAGCATAACAGGATTAAATATCAGGAAAATCTTGCAGAAGAACTTCAAAAACAAAAAATAAATATGCCTGCAAAACTTCTGGATGAAGATCTCGAAAACAAAATTAAACAGCTTGAAGGCGATACAAAACCGGAAGAACCTAAAAAATCCGATGGGGATAAGAATGACTGATTTTAATATTTTCAGTGAAAATATTTATAATGCCTGGGAAGTGGATGAAAAAAAATTTATAGATGCTGCCCGTGATATCTTAAAATTTTATCTTTCTTTGCCTGATGTTTATGAAAAATGCTGTTTAAACGGATTTGATTACGATACTGTATCATTTGATTTTTTATATTGCGACAGTAAAAAAACACATGAAATTAACAGAGAATACAGAAATAAAGACTATCCGGCTGATATTATAACTTTTGCAATTTTTGCGGATAGCGACGACAAGTTTATTTTTGACGGTGAAATCAATCTTGGCGAAATAATAATTGCACTTGATAAGGTTATTGAAGAAGCCGAAAAAAAACAGGTTGCAAAAGAATATGAATTGGCTTTTTTGATAAGTCATGGTATATTACATTTACTTGGATTTGACCACCGGACGGAAGAAGATTATAATTTTGTTATAGATTTACAAAATAAAGCGCTGGAAAGTATAGGATATGACAAAATTTAAACAGCAGGGATTTTCAAACACATTTAAAAACGCCCGTAAAGGTATGCGTCTTGTGTTGAAATCGGAAGTTAATATCAGAATTCATTTTTGTATTGCAATGGCTGTGCTTGCGTTTGCAATTGTTCTTGATTTCAGTATAGAAAGGATTTGTATATTACTTTTGACTATAGCTTTTGTTATTGTAACAGAGATGTTAAATTCTGCTGTTGAATTTTCGTTGGATGCGGTTTTTCACAACAAATATTCAAAACTTGTCGGTATGGCAAAAGATATATCTGCCGGTGCAGTGATGTTTTCTTCTGTTGTTGCAATTGTGATAGGTGTATTGTTATTTGGCTCAGCTCTCTTGAATATTTTTTCATAATAAGTTATAATAATTATATTATTTATAATAAAGAGGAGCTGAATTATGAAAGAGATAAAACTTAAAATGCTTGCAACACGTCTGTTTTGGAGTTTCGGGGGGGGGGGCACTCTAGGCTCTTTCGGAGGATCGGAGGTCAAGAGGGCAGGAAGGCGGGCTGTTATCGGCGGACAAAGTCCGCAAGATACACGTCATTGCGAGGGAGTGCAACGACCGTGGCAATCGCATAGTAGTGAAATTTCATCGTTAATCTTTTGCAGCGGTACGCTGCCGATAAGAACTTCTCGTCCTAGCGTCTTATCGTCTTATTGTCTGAAGCAACCTCACCCCGGCCCTCTCCTTGAAAAGGAGAGGGAACGTAATACCTCAAAATGTCCTTATTCGCCTAAACTCGTTTCACTCATCACTCATCACAGGGCACTAAGAAATAAAGCCGCCTTTACTTTGTCTGAGGTCTTAATCACCCTTGGCATAATCGGTGTAGTGGCCGCAATAACAATTCCTACTCTTGTTTCAAAGTTTCAAATGAAAACCTTTGAAACAGCATTTAAAAAGCAGTATTCAGTATTCCAAAATGCAATAAATTATACTGTATTAGAAAACGGTATTTCTGAATGTTACTTATATTATCACCTCTTCTTATTACTTTTGTTCTCCTGATAACAGGTGTCCTGTAATAATTAT
>CALVEX010000185.1 GCA_944326655.1 Candidatus Gastranaerophilales bacterium
ACAGCTTATGAACATGTTCAGGAGCTTGTTGAAAAAGGACTTGTTGCAAAAACAAGGGATAAAAACGGCAGAAGTTTTAATCTTAAAACAACTCCGAAGTTTGCCGAATATTTTAAGTTGAAAGGGGATACCCGCTCTCTTGCAAAAATTTTGGAAATTGATAAAGGCATAAAAGATAATGACGCGGAAAAATAGCAGTAACAAATTTATAATATTTATTTGCGCCCTTGCGATTATTTTCGGGCTGATTTTTAAGCTGCTTCCTGTCCTTTTGCTGCGCCAGGGACAGAATTATTTAAATAATAACGAATATGTTAAGGCATATCACGCCCTAAAAACTGCCTATAATTTTGATAAACATAACAAAGACTACAGATATTATTATACAATGGCTTTGACAAACCTGTCTCCGACCGTAAAAGTTCAAAAGGCAATTTTTGAAATTTCCGAAAGCAGGGAAGATGACAGTGCAAGGCAGCTTGCCGAAATGGAAATTTCCAAATGGCAGGATAATATTTTGGTAAATATAGGCGATAACTATATAGAACAAGCTCCTGTAGATAACAGGGTTATAAGGTGGGATGAAAAATCTTTCCCGCTAAAAGTTGCAATAACAAATAACAATAATACTGAATTTCCGTCATATTACAGAACAGAAATTCTAAAAGCTTTTGCTCAGTGGCAGGATGCAGCGGATTTTATTAAATTTGAAGAAACATCAAGCGAATCTGATGCTGATATTGTTGTAAATATATTACCGCTTCCCCAAAATGTATGCGAAGGAGGAGAATGCAGGTATGTTGTAGGATTTACAACACCATTGTATAAAGGTGCATTGCTGAAAAAAATGAAAATTACCCTCTATGATAAAGATCCTTATGGTAATTATTTTTCAGATAAAGAGTTGTATAACACTATTTTACACGAAATAGGACACGCATTGGGAATAATGGGGCACAGCTACAGTTCGGAAGATCTTATGTATATGGCAACCCAAAACAGTTTTTATGCGCCTTACAGAAGTTCTTTTCAGTATCTTTCATCCCAAGATATTAATACAATAAAACTCCTGTATAAACTTATTCCAGATATAACAAACACACCGCTTAAAGAACTTGATACAAAAGGGCTTGTCTACGCTCCGGTTGTTCTCGGAAATTCCAGAGAAATGTCTTCAAGAAAAGTGGAAGAAGCCAAAAATTACATAAAAAATGCGCCCGAAATTGCCGGTGGTTATATTGACCTTGGAATTGCCTATGCAGAATTAAATAAAACAAATGAGGCGCTTAAAGCAATGAACAAGGCCGTTGAAGTTGCTAAATCCGACACGGAAAAATATATGGCAGTATATAATCTTGCAGTATTATATATGAATACAGGTGACCTTGATAAGGCTTTAGATAATGCAAGACAGGCGCAAAAAATATACAATTCAGATGATATAAAAGATTTAATCACAAATATAAACCACGCAAAAAATTCAAAGAAAAAACCATTCAAAGATAACAAATTTCAAAACAACTAGCAAAAAATTTTTTTTACATGATTTAAAATATCAAAGGATATTTTTATGCTTTCTGCAATTAACCAATCAAAACAAAATAATACTTCATTTGGAAGCGTAGTCCCGCTAAGAGTCTATATAGACGGGATGGAAACTTTTAACCGTCAGCTTTTAAAAAGCGCCTCCCATCAGCTTACCTCTGTTCTTGCAGGGCCGGCAAAAAATGACAGTAAAAAATTAAAAATAATAAGAGAATTTGCAAAACACGATCCGGATTACAATATTGAATACGGATTTCACGGTTATCCAAAGAAAAAAAATCAAAAAAACATCAGGCCTTCTGATTATTTTCGATGTATATTTGACATGTTTTCAGGAGGCAGAGGTTTCCTGTTTACAGGTGCGCAGGCTGAAAAATTACTGGAACTCGGCAAGTCCATAGGTTCTGAAAAAGCAGCCTGTAAGTCACGAAACTTATCAAACAGCTTTGACCTTCAAGCCGCAAAACATCATTATGGCTTTGTTATAGGTAATTTTATACGTTCATTAAAACTTAGAATAAAAGAAAGCTTTGATATAAATACAAAGATAAGACTTGGAAAACCTGTTGAAATGCACATCAACATGGTTAGCAATAAAAAATACGGACAAACAGGCTTTAAAATGGAACTTGATAGTATAGACTTTAAACCGGTTGACTCTTAACAAAATCTTCACAAACGCTTTTAAAAGAAATTTTTTTCATTTATACTAAACTGGTTTGGAAAATTAAGATATGGAGATATTGAAATGTATAATGTAGCAATTTTAGGAGAAAGTCCTGCAGGAATTTTTGCGGCTTTGGAAATAACAAAACTAAAACCTGAATGGAAAATTATCTTGATAGAAAAAGGCCAAAAAATAGAAAAAAGAAAATGTCTGCTTCGTGAAGGCTATGAAAAATGTCCATCCTGCCCAAAATGCGGTCTTCTTTGCGGCTGGGGAGGAGCAGGAGCATTCTCTGACGGCAAACTCACTCTCACACCGGATGTCGGCGGACACCTTGTCGATTATATGGACAGAAAAAAAGTTGAAGATTTGATTTCTTATGCTGACCGACTATATCTTGATTTCGGAGCAACCGAAGAAATTTTCGGAACAGATATGAAAACATTCAGAGAGCTTGAAAAACAGGCCGTTCTTGCAGAGTTAAAGCTGGTATATTCACCGGTAAGACATCTTGGAACAGAAAGAAGTCTTGACGTTCTTAAAAGCATGCAGGACTATCTGAATGAACGTATTACAATTTTGAATAATGTAACTGCAAAGTCATTTATTGTTGAATGTGAACAGGTAAAAGGTATTGTTCTTGATAACGGAGAAACAATCTGCGCCGAATATACAATTATTGCACCGGGCAGAGAAGGAGCAGACTGGCTTACCCAGGAATTTGCAAAACACAAAATAGGTATGGTAAACAATGCCGTTGATATCGGGGTAAGAGTTGAACTTCCGGCGCCTGTTTTTGAACCTTTAACAGATAAATTATACGAATCTAAACTTATATACAATTCTCCAACCTTCGGGGATGAAGTCAGAACATTCTGTATGAACCCGAACGGAGAAGTCGTTCAGGAAAATTACAACGGAATTTCAACGGTAAACGGCCACAGCTATGCTGAAAAAACGACAAATAATACAAATTTTGCACTGCTTGTAAGTGAAAAATTCACTGAACCGTTAAAAGAACCAATTCAAGATGGCCAGCATATTGCAAGACTTGCCAATATGCTGGGCGGAGGAATTTTAGTACAGCGCTTCGGAGATTTGCTTGAAGGACGGCGCTCAACTCCTGAAAGAATTAAATCAAGCGTAATCAGACCAACACTGACCTGCGCAACTCCAGGGGATTTAAGCCTTGTAATACCTTACAGACAGATGACAAGCATTATAGAAATGCTTCAGGCTCTTGATAAGGTATGTCCTGGAACAGCTTCAAGATACACTCTTTTATACGGTATAGAAGTTAAATTCTATTCAGCACGTGTAAAATTAACAAATGAACTGGAAACAGAAGGGGTTAAAAATCTGTTTGCAATCGGAGACGGAGCCGGTGTAACAAGAGGTTTAATACAGGCTTCCGCATCGGGCGTTCACGTCGCAAGAACAATTTGTAACAGATAAAAAGGTTAAATATTATTATTTATATATTCTATATTACTATTGGTTTTGCGGCCATGTTTAAATCTTATACCGCAAAGTGTAAGAACATAATACTTTTTATCTTCAAATCTTTCTGTTTTTGCAGAAAAAATTTTCTGTAAAAAATTAGAGTAACGGATTTTACGCCTACTCTTATACGAACCGAGCTGCCACAAATATACATATTTTTGATTTTTAAAAGCATTGGACAGCAGCCATAATCCATGTGTACCGCAAGTAACACCGCCTATAAAATATTTACATTTAGACAGAATATACATGGTCAGCAGATATTCCTTTCCAAGGTTATAATTGTGATCCTTTCTGTCAACAAACACTTGTGATAAGACTTTATCTTTTGTATTTCTATATCTGTACTGCGGATTTTCTATAAGTATGTCCTTAAACTCTTTTTTAAACATGTCATAAATATCGGCATCTTCTGTAGCCAGCCAGATTTTTTTATAATTATATTTTTTCAGAAGCTCCTTTGCTTTATTTATCACAGTCTGCGGGTCAGGTTGAATGGCATGGCCATAAGGACGAATATTGAGATAGTCCGTTCCTCTGCATAAAATCCCGAGAATTTCAGTTTCATCACCTATAATTTTTTTATAATTTGACTCTAAATAATTTTTTATATCCGGTGCATATTGTATTTTATCAAAATATTTTTGATATTTAATCCTGTTGTTATCCATATCAGCATACAAATTAGTTTTAGTCAAACTAAACTCAGGATCTATAGGCCATCTTAGAGACATTTTAATCTCAGCATCATCTGTTAAATCATCAAGGGAATAACCGGCCGGTTGTTTAAAGAAATACTCCCAGGCATTATCTTTATACATACGCCCATCTTTAAAATATTGATTATAATGATACTTCATATCAACAATTGGAATATATCCAAGGCTTTCAGCATATACAATATAATCAAGCACCTGATAGTAAATTGCAAATAATCCACCGGTTCCGCCATTATAAGCAATTATAAAATATTTATTAGGCTTGGAGTGCCCCCCCCCCGAAAACTCGTTTATATCAACAGTTTTCATATCTCCTTGTTCCATAAAATTATTATATCATATAATTATATTTAGTCAAAACTTTTCAATTTCCGATATTATTGAAAATTAACTTGCCTGACAAAAGTTAAAGTGATATAATTTTAGGTATGAATAAACAGCAGGTGAGCTTAACAACACAGAACAGACTGATTATTTCAGGATTAATATTAAGTACGATATTAATCGTTGCCATAGCTGTATTTGCAATATTTAATATTCAAAAAAAACTTAATCTCGGATATCAAAATTTTGGGCAGATTGTATCAAAAGTTCTTGCAATTGAGAGCAGCGAACTTGCTTCAGACTTTCCGGAGCAAAAACTTTATGAAACTTTAAAAAATCACGCCGATAAAATAGTACAGACGCACAATGATATTGTATTTATTGAGTTCAGAAATCCTCAGGGAAAACTAATTTATAAAACCGCTGAAAAAACTGACAATTTACAAAAAACACCGAATATTATTGTAAGTTCTCCTATGATTACAAAAGATGCCGTAAATTCAGGTTCTGTAACCGTTGGTCTTTCCGGCAGCATTATTAATCAAATTTCTTCGACTACAAGAGCCTCGCTTTTATTTGTTTTTACCGTGGCATGGGTTGTGTTTGCTTTTGTAATCCTTATTAATACTTATCTTATTACCAGGGAACTCAGAATTCTTCAAAAGGGAGTTCAAAAAATTTCAAGCGGCGAATTCGGTTACAAAATTAAGGAAAAAGATGTCAGCTCAGAAGTTAAAGAATTGTTTAACGCGTTCAATAATATGTCAAACAGATTACATATATATGAAGAACAAAATATAGAACAGCTGACTCTTGAAAAAAATAAACTTGAAGCAATATTAATGAGTATTGCAAACGGGGTTGTTGTTTGTGATAACAATGACAATGTTGTTCTGGTGAACAACCATGCAGAAAAACTGCTTGAACTTGAAGAAAATCAAATGCTTGATAATAAAATCCAGCAATATATTGACACCGAGGGGAATTATTGCTTCAAAGAAAAAATCGAAGAATTTAAGGATACCCCAATTGAAGAAATGGAAAATAAACCGCTTGAATTTAATATTCAGGTTGACAAACGTGTTATAAAGTCTGTTATATCTCCTATGTTTACAAGAAATAAGGACTATGTCGGCTATATTATTGTTCTTATTGATATGACAAAAGAAGCAGAAATGGATGCTATGAGGTCAACTTTCATTTCTAACGTATCTCATGAGTTAAGGACACCGGTAACTGTTTTAAGAAGCTACATCGACACACTTTATAGTTACGGTAATGAATTTGATTATGAAACCCAGAAAGAATTTATTGGAACAATTAATCAGGAAATTATAAGATTAAACAGAATGGTTAATGACATACTTGATTTTTCAAGGATGGAAGCCAATGCACAAATGGAAAAGTCTTTAAACAGTATTTACGAAGTAGTTGATGATTGTATTAATCAGGTTTTACCGCTTACCAAAGAACACAATTTAAAAATTAGTATTGATAAGCAAGAGGGAATACAAGACTTTTTCTTCAACTTTGACGGCATTGAAAGGGCCTTAACAAACTTACTTTCCAATGCTATCAAATATTCTCCGGACAACGGAGAAATCCATGTAACTCTTAAAACATTAAATGATGATGTTGAAATAACCGTTTCAGATCAGGGCTGCGGGATTGCACCTGAACATCAAAAAAAGATTTTCGACAGATTTTACAGAGTTGAAAACAATATCCATACAATTAAAGGAACAGGACTAGGTCTCCATCTGGTAAAACAGACTATCGAAAAATATCATAACGGAAAAGTTTTTGTTCACTCGGAACCGGGTAAAGGCTCTACATTCGGGTTTATTCTTCCTACAAAAGTGACAGATGATGAAAGAACTCTAGTATAATAATAATTGGTAATTCTGCATACTTGCATTTTTGACCTAATTATAATTATAACTTACCTGTATGGTCATATATAAGAGAAAATTAAAAAGCCTGAGTGGTGTTAGTTTATAAAAAAATAAATTAAATAGATACAAGCCAATGAAAAAAATTATAAATAAAACTAATCAAACAAAGCATTTATTTTATCTAAAATATCCTGCGGGTCTATTTCATTAGTTATTTTATTAATATCCTGAGCAATCTGATATAATTTAGCAGCCTCAATTTTGTCGCCGGTAATCGCAATTGCACGGGCCAGATTAAAGTGAGCAAGCGCGTAATTCGGATTGCATTCCACAGACTTTTTAAACAGGTCAATAGCCTGTTTTACACGCCCCAAATCATCGAGATAAATTACCCCAAGGTTGTTATAGGCAATATCATAATTTTTATCAAATTCAATAGCCAGTTCATATTCTTTTATAGCTTCGTCAATATCGCCTTTTCCCCAGTACAAAAATCCCAGATTACAATGAATTTTTGCATTTTTGGGGTCAAGATCAAGCGCATTTCTATAGACCTGTAAGGCATTTTCAATATCTTCCTTGTCATAAAAAGCACTTCCTAGATTTACATAAATATCAATATCTTTAGGTGTTAAAAGATAAGCACTCTGATAAGAACTTATTGCAGCATTCAAATCCTGCTTTGATTCCTGGAAAACAAATCCCAGTGTCTGATTAATAATACTTGTCCACTGTTTTCTCGGATTAAGAGTAACAGCAGTTTGAAAATGAGAAATTGCTCTGTCAATATCGCCCTTTACATATAAAATATTTGCGAGATTTGAATGAACATCCGGCATGTTAGGCATTATCTGTATTAATTTTTCATAAATTTCAACGGCACTGTCATAATCGCCCTGTTCTTCATAAGCCTGGCAAAGATGTTTGTATGCCGGAATATTCAAGCTGTCTAACCATATAGCCATTTTATATTCCGTTATTGCATCGTCAAACTGTCCCAGAGACCTGTATATATCACCGATAAGACAATACAACGGGGTAAATCCCGGAGCTTTTTCAATAGCAAGTCCGTAAACTTCCAAAGCTTCATGCAGCCTGTTAAATTGAACAAGATAAGCTCCCTTAACCAGCATAGGGAAAAATTTCAAATATGAAAGAGTTCTTGCAACATTGCCCAAAGCTATTTTATCAAACGGCAAAGTTAATATTGAAATAAAAAATTCAAATTTTGACAGAAGATAATTTTTAACACTTCTGGCAGAAGAAACATTATACAGATTGGACAAAAGAAAATGTGCACAGGAATTTGCAAAAGGCATAGCTTTAACAGCCTTTTTAGCGTATATTGATGCCTCAAGAAACCGCGCTTTTTTAGTATAAGTTTCTGCAAGCAGATAATAAGCCTTTCCGGATTTTGGATTTTTATCAACAGCCATATCAAGATAATTTATTGCCTTATCCAAATCACCTTTAAAATAATGAGCCTGCCCTATTTTAAAATAAATTTCCGAAGAATCTATATAAGTTTCAAGTGCCCTTTGGTATTCAGTTATAGCCTCATCTATATACTGGCATGAATTATAGATATCCAGATGCCATGCTAAATATAAATCACCGAGGCGTACATGCAAATCCGCATTTGTAGGGTCATCCTGCAGTCCTATCTGACAAAGCTCAATGGCGTTTTTTACATTTCCGGTTTTGTATTCTTTATTTATTTTCTTTTCAAGTTGTTTTGTATCGTTCATAATTATAAAATATTTATAAAATGCTTGACAGAACTCTAAAAAGGTTCCATACTAAACATTGTAAATAATATAGCTGAAAAATGCAAGTTATTTATAAATAAAAACATATATGTGTATTAGATTTCGGAAGGGGCTTAAATGGCAGAAAATAAAATTTATTTTGTTGATGTAACAAACAGGGATGGAGTTCAAACATCACGGCTTGGGCTTGCCAAACTTCAAAAAACAATTATTAATCTTATGCTTGATGATATGGGAATTACCCAGTCGGAATTTGGGTTTCCGACAACAAAACACGAAATTAACTACCTCAACGGCAACCTTGAACTGGTTGAAAGAGGGGTAATTTCAACGACAAAACTTTCAGGATGGATGAGGGGAATGGTGGAAGATGTCGAACTTTCTTTCAAGAATGTACCCAAACTAAAAAACCTTAATCTGTCACAATCCACTTCTCATCAGATGATTAACGGCAAATATATGGGAAGAAAGACCCCTCAGGATATTATTAACATGACTTGTGAAGCTGTTGAATGCGCCGTTTCGCACGGGGCTGAAATTATAGGTGTAAACGCAGAAGACGCCTCAAGAAGTGACATTGACTTTTTGATAAAATACGCAAATGAAGCTAAAAAATGCGGAGCAAAACGTTTCAGATATTGTGATACTTTAGGATATGAAGACCCGCAAACAACGTATGACCGGATTTACAGAATTGCCAAAGCAATTCAAATGCCGGTTGAACTTCATTTCCATAATGACCTAGGCATGGCCGCAGCATGTTCTGTTATGGGTGCAAAAGCCGCAATTGATGCAGGGATCGACGCATATATAAATACTGCAATAAACGGCATGGGAGAACGTGCCGGCAATGCGGATCTGGCCTCTTGTCTGCTTGCTGTTCTTAAATCCGCAGGGTTCAAAAATAAATACCAGATTGACCCTAATATAGATTTAAGTAAAATCTGGAAACTTGCCAAATACACTTCATACGCATTCGGGGTGCCAATCCCCATTAATCAGCCGGCCGTCGGCGACAATGCTTTTGCCCACGAATCAGGCATTCATGCGGACGGAGCCTTGAAAGACCGCAGGAATTATGAACTTTACGACTTTGAGGAACTTGGCAGAGGCGAACCGGAAATCATTGAAACCGGAAGAATGATTACTACAGGAGAATACGGCGGTATTAAAGGTTTTAGAAACGTCTATGACAATCTTGAAATAGAATTTAAAGATGAACATGAGGCAAGAAATATTCTTGAATTGGCCAGATATGCAAACGTTCATACACAAAAACCGCTGACTTCCGGCGAATTAAGATTTATTTACTATTATCCTGACATAGCCGCTAAAATAATGACAGTTTCTCCATACTATGAACCAATCGGAGCGATTAAAGAAAGAGTTGAAGCACAGATGTTAACAAAACCGCAGCTTAAACTTTAAAGCTATATCAGTGTTTTAGACATTAATGTAACAAAATCTTAACAAAACAGAACAAAAAATTAAAGATTTTCATAAATGTTGCCGACATGCATGACAAGGAAACAAAAACGAA
>CALVEX010000186.1 GCA_944326655.1 Candidatus Gastranaerophilales bacterium
ATATATGCAGTTATATCAAGACCGCAAACAGGCAATGCTTTCAGGTGAAATAGACGAAAATATCTATAAAAATCCGCTTGAACGTGAAGTTGCAGAACAAATTAGAGAACTCGGGCATAAAGTCATATCAGGAGCTGAAATTGCAGGCCTGAGCGCAGATTTGCTTGTCGATGACAAGTTTGTAATTGAAATTGACGGTCTAGAAGACAAAAACGGCGACAAAATCTCAAATATGAAAAAACAGGCAATAATAGAACGTTCCGGCTTCAAGGTTAAACGTATAACCTTCCGTGAATGGCAATATTCACCAAAGGCATGCTTAGATCGGGTTTTGATTGAAGAATAGACAAATTCCGGAAATTATAGTAAAATTTTTATGTAGGGCTTAGCACATATGCTAACTTCCGTCACACACAGTTTACGAAGAAATTGGACGAAAGGAGGGCTAAGCTATGGTTGACAAAATAATAATGCTACTAATAGCATTCGATTTACTCTTAGTAGCATTAAAATTATTAGTTAAACCGTAGGGTGCGAAGCAGAGTCTTTAATCACGCTAAAACTTAAAGGCTCTCGCCCTACACCTATATTATTTACGATTTTTTATTGTTTGTCAAGACATGTGATAAAATTCACCATGGATAGTCGTCTTTTATTTCCCAGCCATCGTAAAAAATCAATGCACCGCAATTCATTCTTTTATTTTTATCTATATTTTTGTTACATGCATATATAGAATTATTTTTAATTGCGTCTCTGGAGTCGCCACCCCAATTGAAAAAGGTCAAATTTTTCTTTGTTTTATAAAAATTCATCACAAAATCATTACGTGAATAATTTCTTTCTGTAGCATTAGTACCGGCAATTAATCCGTTAGCAGAACCTATTATTCTTAAAGCATCAACAGTTACAGGGTTACATGTAGCCGGATTAGTACACCCGTCTAAAACAAACATAAATTTTGTTCCGTTTTTAATACGTACAACCATATAAGCTCCGTAAGAAGATGTTTCTACAACACTTAAATATGGCAAAATATAAGTTTCTACAACACGTTTATTATTTTCCAAACTATTATCATTACCCCAATCCCATTCAGTAGGGTCACCATGCTCCTGCTGCGACATTAAAAAAGCATTTGACATAACAGCATAAGCATATTTTACCTTATTAACAAAAACACGTTTCTGAAAACCGGCGATTGTCGAAGGAAGCACCAAAGCCGCAACCACGCCGATGACACCAAGAGTAATTAGAACCTCAGCGAGAGTAAATCCAGTTAAGGAGCTTAGATTTGCCCCCCCCCCGAAGTTATGGAATTTTTGAACAATTTATGCATAATCTTACTCCTCAATTTTTATACAACAAAATAATTATAGCAAATTTTAAATAAATTTTCAATAAAAAATAAAAGCCACTTTTGAAAAGCAGCTTTTATTATCGTACAATCAAATTGAAATTATTTTACTTCTTTAACAACAATAGAAGCATTTTGTCCGCCAAAGCCAAACGAATTTGACAATGCAACATGAATATCAGCTTTTCTTGCCTTATGAGGAACATAATCAAGGTTGCCGACTTTTTCATCCTGATTATCAAGATTAATTGTCGGAGGAACAATATGTTCATTAATAGCTTTTACGCATGCGATACACTCTACAGCACCTGTTGCGCCAAGTAGGTGACCATGCATTGATTTTGTTGAACTTACAAGAAGTTTTTTGTTTTCATCTTTGCTTCCAAATAAACCTTCAATTGCTTTGGATTCGGCAATATCGCCAAGCCCCGTGCTTGTTCCGTGAGCATTTATATAATCAACATCAGAAGGTTTTAAACCTGCATCTTCTAACGCAAATTTCATTGAATGAGTAGCACCTTTGCCTTCAGGGTCAGGGGCAACAACATCATAAGCATCAGCTGTCTGACCGTAACCAACAATTTCAGCGTAAATTTTAGCCCCGCGTTTTTTAGCATGTTCGTATTCCTCAAGAATAAGAACACCTGCTCCTTCAGACATTACAAAACCGTCTCTGTCAACATCCCATGGACGAGAAGCTTTTGTAGGTTCGTCATTACGTTTTGATAATGTTCTTGCACTTGAAAAGGCTCCGATACCTACATCACAAATTGTAGCTTCAGCACCGCCTGCAACAATAATATCAGCATCACCATATTGAATAGAACGGAAAGCGTCGCCTATAGTATGGGTTCCTGTAGCACAAGCAGAAACAACAACTTTATTAACACCTTTAAAACCGTATTTCATTGATATTCTGCCTGAAGTCATGTTTACAATCATCATAGGAATAGTAAAAGGTGAACATTTGTTCGGTCCCTTTTCCAAAATTCTCACATGGTTGTCCTCAAAAGTTCTAAAACCGCCGGCAGCAGAACTTACCATAACACCGATTTTATAAGGATCAACATCTGTGACTTCTTCAAGTTTAGCATCTTTTACTGCCTCATCCGCCGCGATCATTGCAAACTGAATGAATCTGTCCATTTTTTTAGATTCTTTCGGGTCTATATATTCTTCAGGGTTAAAATTTTTAACTTCGCCCGAAATTTTTACAACATGCTTAGAAATATCAATAAGTTCGGATGTACTAATTCCGCTTTTTCCTTCTACAAGACTATTCCAAAATTTATCAACACCGACACCAAAAGGAGTAACGGCACCAAGTCCTGTGATAACTACTCTTCTCTTTG
>CALVEX010000187.1 GCA_944326655.1 Candidatus Gastranaerophilales bacterium
GAAAAAACATGAAAACTATAAAATTAACGAAAATGCATGGATGCGGTAATGACTTTGTAATTATTGATTATCCCGAATATGAAAAAACAGGCATGAAAATGGATGAACTTGCTACAAAAGTTTGTGACAGACATTTTGGTGTTGGTGCAGACGGGATGATAATTCCTGATGGTTTACATTCCGGCAAAGAAGCTGATATAGGTTGGTATTTTTATAATTCTGACGGTTCGACAGCACAAATGTGCGGAAACGGTATGAGATGTTTTGCAAAGTATGCTTATGATAACAAATTTGTCGACAAAAAAGCCTTTAGCGTTCAAACACTTGCAGGTGTTATTAAACCTGAGTTATTGGAAAATGGTTTAATAAAGGTTAATATCGGTAAACCTATTCTGGAAGATAAAAAAATTCCTGTTTGGGGTGAAAGAAAAATTGAAGTTTTAGACAGAGAATTTGAGATTTTCCCTGTTTCAATGGGTAATCCGCACTGTGTAATTATAACAGAAGACGATCCGATGGAACTTGCCTTGAAATACGGTCCAAAAATTGAAAAACACGAATATTTTCCGGAAAAAACAAATGTTGAATTTGTTAAAGTAAAATCAAATATGGAAATTGATATGCGAGTTTATGAACGCGGGTGCGGTATTACTTTAGCCTGCGGAACTGGTGCCTGTGCAAGCGTTGTTGCATGTGTTTTAAATAACTTAACAGAAAACAAGGTTAAAGTTAATTTGCTTGGAGGTCCTGTATTTGTTGAGTGGCAAGGTTCTAAGGATGATACAAATCAAGATATCTTTTTAATAGGTTCTGCAAATTACAGCTTTTTTGCTGAATATGTCTTGTAAAATATTGTATTTCCATGATATTATTATCTCATACACTAAAAACGAAGGAGAATAGTAATGAAAACTTATGAATTATTAACTGTATTTAAACCTAATTTAGATGCAGAAGAAGTAGATAAAGCTCTTGAAAGATTAAACGCATTTGTAAAAGATGCCGGCGGAAAAGTAGAATCTACAGACAAATCAGGCAGAAAAAAATTAGCTTATGATATCCAGAATTTCAGAGACGGATTTTTTGTAACTACAGTTATAAGTCTTCCTGCTGACAAAGTTGCAGAATTTAAACGTCAATTGAGATTAAGTGATAATATTTTAAGAACAATGTTTTTAGAAGCTTCTAAAGCTTCAGTGTAAAAAACAGGAAGAAGTAAAAATGAGTTTAGCAAAAGCAGTAGTTACAGGAACAGTATACAGAACACCGGAAAAACGTTTTACTCAAAATAACGTTGCGGTGTCTGCATTTGTTATGAATATTGGCGAAAGAGAAGAAACTCTTATTAGAGTTGTTTCAAAAAGAAATGCCCTTGACGAAATTGTTTCATCTTTGGAAAAAGGTGAAAGAGTTCTTGTTGAAGGCAGATTGCAAACAGCAACAGTGAAAATGGATGACGGTTCCGAAAAAAGAATTTATGAAATTGACGCTAACACAATAGAAAAAATGGGTGAAGGTTCTGTTTCAAATTCTAATTTTGGTACTGAAGAAATCGTTAAATTTGAATCGGATGATATTTCAAACGAACTGATTAACGAGGACGAAATTCCATTTTGATGCGGTTTACGACTTGCAGAAGCGCTTTATTGATACTTTTAATGTTGCTTTTGCAGGTTGGGATTACCGTCATTCCGAACTTGTTTCGGAATCTATGACCCTCAAATTTCAATACAGTACAAAAAAACGGCTAGAAAGGCTAAATAAGAAAAATGGCAAGACAAAACAACGACGAAAAGAAAAAACGTAAAAATTGCAGTCTTTGCGGAGACAAAGTTGAAGCAATCGACTACAAAGATGCTGCAAAGTTGAAAAGATACCTGACAGAAGCCGGAAAAATTATTCCGCGCAGAATTACAGGCAACTGTGCAAAACATCAGAGAATGGTAGCTAAAGCTATTAAACGCGCAAGAGAAGCTGCTATTATTGATTACGTTTTTGATTAATGCAGCTTGCAAAATTCAAGGATAACCCGTCTTTTTAAGGCGGGTTATTTTGTATCAAATATAATTCTGTAATACATATCAGCTTTTATAAATTTGTTTGCCGGTTTCTTTCTCCACAGTTTAAGGTTAATTTCAGCAGGAAGATTGGTAACCGTAATTATTTTATCATATTGCAGCGGGGAAATATTGTTGCATCCGTCTTTATAACCGCAGCTCCCGCCGAGATGTATATAATCCGTAAATCTTTTTACGTCCTCGGTAATATTATTGTTTTTGGAAAACATGCTTACATTTTTTAAATCATATATATAAACGTAGTCATAACCGAAATCTTTTGCATTCAGCCCTGATAATTGTATAGGATATCGTGTCATTTTACCGTTTACGCTTGCTCGATATTTGAGAAATCTTTCTGTAAGTTTGTATTTAGTGACAATCAAGTTATCTTTTTTATCGTATTGAATTGATAATGGCAGAAATCGACCGTACTCTCCTGTACAGAATTCTTGATTGTAACTCTCCTCCCACGGCAGGAATGGAAGACTTAAACCAACAAGTGCATTTGGGTTGTTTATCTGTGCACTGACTTTTGAAGGTCCTTCAATTTTTTCGTGATAATCTCCTTTGTAATTCAATTGTCCGCATGTAATTGTTCCCCACCAGGGTTTATTATCCGCAATTGAACCAAAAATTCGTTCATCCGGCTCATAATTTGCGCTTGCAAAGAGCGAATTATTTACATGTTTTTTTCTTATGTTATAAATTTCTTGTTTTGAAAGATAATCATATTCACTTAGAGGATTGACTTTTATAGTTTGAAATCCTGATGTATCTTTAATGTTTAGGATTTTGTTATCATTGTGTGCAAAAAACAATGAGGGGCAGCAAAAGTAAATCGCAATTGCAAGTGCAATGATTTTAACTGTTAAAATAATACCTGCCGGAATTTTTTCAAGCAAATCAGGAGATTGCTGTATGTTTGTATCAATATTATAATTTTTTTGAGGGGTTATTTCCTGATATTTCATTTTTGCGCAGTGTATCAGTGATTCCTTCGAAACTTTGTCATTCGGATCAATTTCCAAAATTTCTTTATACAATAATAGTGCATTGTCATAATCTTCTATATCCAGATAATAGCTAGCTTTCCAGCGCAATATATAAATATTTTTCGGATATAATTTAAGGGCATTGTTAATGTATTCCAGAATTTTCTGTTTTTCATCTTCGCTAGACTCTTTTGTGATATCCGGTACTATGTTTTCAAGATATGCTAAAATTTCGTCTAATTTTTTATCTTCCATTGTAACCTCTGAAACTTTTTTCTTTGATTTTGTCAATGATTAAAATTAAATCAACAATAAATGAAATCCCTATAAATATTGCCGGGAATATAAACGGGAACCACAAACCTTCTTGAATACAATAGTTTAATTCGCCTTTCAGTCCGATGAATAAACAAAATCCCATTAAAAAGAATACTATTGACATCCATTTAAATTTTGTTTCTTCTGTGTTTGTCAGAACAGGTTTTACACCTTTTTGAAGGTAATCATCTATTTTTTCTTTTAATTCAATATGAACCCCTGCACCGTTAAATTTGTAAGAAAAATTGTTTACCATTCTGCTGTAATCAATTATTTTATAAATAAAATTAACGGTTTTCAGCGGAGTATTTTTCAGAGAAAGTTTTTTATCTTTTAAAACCGTAAAATTCAATTCAATTTCATTTAATACGATATAACTACCGTACTTGTTGTGACCAACGACAGTATGCAGCACCATTTCTAAATTCTTTATATCTCCGTATCCGCAGGTAAAATTGTATTGAGGACGGTTAAAATTAAATTTTACTCTGTCAGGCAGCAAGTCAACGGATTTTAGATTTAATGACGAAGCGAGTTTTTTTAGTCCTAAATATCTTTGCACTACTGTAATTATCAGACCGGTGTAAAATATTACCGGTAAAGCAATAAGCAGCAACGTATCTTCAATATGTTCCTGTGAGTTCAAAGAAGCTATAGCCCACGAGAAAAATCCGGAAATTGATTTTTCTGCATATCCGGAGAGATATACATAAGCCAGAATTGTCCCGGCTGTGTACAGCCCTGCAAATAATGTAAAAATTAATATAAATTTTATTGAAGTTTTTGCGGAAACATTGTTTATATGCATAAAAATTACCTTTCCTGTTGTATTAACTTAAGTCTCTGTACTGTTGACGGGTGGGTAGAAAAATATTGCAAAAATTCCGGAGCTTTTTCTTTCTCCTCAAGCATTTTAAAAAATTTGACAGCGCCCTCATTGTCTCCATACAACTGAAAAACTACTTTATTAGCATACCTGTCTGCTTCACGCTCCTGTTTTCTGGAATAAGTAAGTCCGTTTAAATCCGCTATACTGCCGACTGTCAAATCTACATTATGCTGTCCGGAAGAAAACAGCGATAATAAAACCGAAATAATAATTTGCCTGCTCAAACCTTTAAGATGATCTCTGTGTGCATAGTGGCCGAGTTCATGAGCAAGTACAAATGCCAAAACTTCTTCATCCTTTACTTCATCTAAAATTCCCTTGGTAAAAAATATTGTTCCGTTAGGCGCAACAAAAGCATTAATTTCTTTTTCCGGAATTTCGTAAATAGGAAAACTCGATTTTATCTGTAAATTTTTATCAAGCAGTATAATTTTGTCTCTTATATTTTCCAGTTTGACAATATCGTTATTTTTTGCGGAAACACGCGGCTTTATTCCGAACGAAAAAGCATTTTCAATTTTCATCTGGGTTTCATCAGGCATTCTGTCTATGAAAAAACTCCCGAGTATATCTGCAAAAATGTATAATATAAAACATATAAACGCAATACCCGCAAGCAAGATTACAAACTCTAAAATGGCATTTGAGCTGCCTACATTTACGTTATCTTCTATAACACTTAAATATTTTTCTTCTAAATTTTTATTCATAAGTAATAGCTGTTCCATATGCTATTATGGCACATTGCGGAACACTTTCCTGTGGATTATATGTATCATTAATCATTATTGATTCTATGCGTGTGTTGATTATAAAATTTGCTCCGATGGCTTTTTCACGCATTCTTAAAATTGCTTCACGCCTGCCTCTGTCCAATATAGATTCAAATGTCGTAAGTCTTCCGCCGAATATATTTTTCAAGGATGCAACAAAGTTTTTGAAATAATCACCGCTTATTACACATTCACCTGTAACAAGTTCAATTTTTTTGATTTTTCTGTTAGTATTCCAGGTTTTTGCTCCAAAATTTATTATTGGTTTTTTAATAAGTGCAATTTCACGTTTTTTAATCTTTTCAAAATGTCGTTTTTCAATAATCGACCCGGTCATAAATGTTATTCCAAGGACAATAATCAAAAATAATAAATCACCCATTAAACTATCCTTTCGGTTTAACTGTTACTGCCGTACCATATGCATAAACTTCTGCGGCTCCGGCTGTAACAGAAGATGTTGCAAGTCTGACATTAATTACTGCATTTGCACCCATTCTATAGGCCTGCTGTTCCATACGTGCTATTGCTTCCTTACGGGCTTCTGTTAATAATTCTGTGTAACTTTTAAGCTCACCGCCAATCATGTTTTTTAATCCTGCACCAAAATCTTTAATAGCATTTTTAGCTCTTACGGTACTCCCCGTGACAAGGCCAAATTGTGCAGTAATTGTCATGCCGGGTACAGATTCAATGTTTGTTAAAATCATTTCAAACCTCCGACAAAATTATAGGTTATGAGTAAAACATTGCAATCATATATTTAATGTAAAATATTAATAAATTTTTCCTAACAAAAAACTAACAAATTTTTTTTATCCTTGAATTAGCCCTGAATTTAAGGATAGTTATGAAAAAAAATTTTGTTTTATTTTTTATATTAGCCGTTATTTTGTTTTGCGGATATTTTTTGTTTTTAGGATCATATCCTTTATTAGATGTTGATGAAACGAGATATGTTGATATGGCACGTTCTATGCTTAAAAGCGGTAACTTTTTGACGCTATATTTGAACGGGGATTACTTTTTTGAAAAACCTCCGCTTTATTTTTGGATAGAATGTTTTGCTTTTAAAATTTTCGATGGAACAAATGAATTAACTGCAAGACTGCCGATTGTTTTGTTATCACTTTTACCATTGGGGCTGCTTTTCAGTATTTGTAAAAAAGTTAAAGATATCAAATATGCTTTTATAACATGTGCTGTACTTTTAACTTCGTTAGAATACATTTTGATTACAAAAATTGCGATTTTGGACAGTGTATTAACAAGTCTTGTATCAAGTGCGGTTTTGTGTTATTTTTACACATTTTTTACTGAAAATAAAAATAAAAAATATTTTTGGTGTTTGACTTATATTTTTACGGGACTTGCCGTTATGGCAAAGGGAATTCCGGGACTTGTAATCCCCGCCGGAACAATCGCCGTTTCAACAATTATTTTCAAAACTTACAGAGAAACTTTTAAGTATGCTCTTGCCGGTATTATTTTGTTTCTTATAATTGTTTTACCGTGGCATATTTTAATGCTTAAAACTTATCCGGGATTATTTTTTGAGGAATATATTTATAAACATCATATTTTGAGGTTTTTGGGTTCTGATGTAATACACAGGAGCCAGCCGTGGTATTTTTATCTTTTGACGTTGTTATGGGGATTGTTCCCGCATATATTTGTATTTTTACCGAAATTTTTTGCCGGAATTGTCAAGAAAATAAAAACGCGAAATATTAACTTCAACTTTAATCAAGCCGGCAGTTTAGAAAAATTTTTAATTCTTAATATGATTACGGTTCTTGTATCACTTTTGTTTTTCAGTTCATCAGGCGCAAAGTTAATTACATATATTCTGCCTGTTTATCCTTTTTTTGCGGCAATTATTGCAAATATGTGGCTTAAATATATTGATAATGATAACAAAACAGTCAAAATATCTTTGATAATATTGAATACAATATTATTGACAAGTGCTTTTGTAATGTGTTTTGCGAAATTTGTTTTACCCTCTTATGTTTATAAAGATTTTCTTCCCGTTCAAATAATTTCGCTTATTTTAATCGTTCCATTTACTATTTTAAATTTATGCCTGATTGCAAAAAACAAAAAATTTGAAAATTTTATTTCAACCGTAATTTTTATTTCTCTTTTGTCAGGCTGTTTAACACCTTTTATTTATAAATTCGATTATTCGTTCGGACAAAATGATTTAATGAAATTTGCAAGATTTGCAAAAGAAAATAATTACACAATTTCTACATACAAAACAGGCAAAAAATACAGTCTTTTATATTATTCAGGCTTAAATCGGATTGAATTCCAAATTGATGACGATTTAAACCGGCTGGATAAAGAATTAGACAAAGAAAATCATCTTGTTATTACCAGAAATAAAGAACTTGAAAATCTTCCTGTTAAAGTGAAGATTAAAGGTACTAAATATTCTGTTGTTGAAAAATAACTGTAAAAGTAGTTTCTTTATCGGGAATACTTTCAGCCTTTATTGTTCCGTTGTGAAGCTCAACAATATTTTTTACAATTGCAAGCCCCAAGCCTGACCCGCCGTTTTGTCGGCTTCTTGCCTTATCAACCCTGTAAAATCTTTCAAAAATATGCTCAAGATGCCTCTGCTCAATTCCAACACCGTAGTCCTTTACAGACAATTTAATTTCCCCGTCTTTTTTATCAAGAATAATATCTATTTTATCCGAGCCCGAATATCTGATTGCATTTGTCAAAAGATTTGATAAGGCAGTTGATAATAATTCTTCATTCCCGAAAAACTCTTCATTTGCGTTCCGGATAAAATTAATTTCAACAGGCAGATGTGAAAAATTAAAAATAGTTTTTTCTATCATAGAATTAAGGTTAAATTTTTTGAAATGTTTTTCTTCATCGGTCTTTGCAACTTCAATTTCTGAAAGCGCAAGAATATCATTTACAAGTTTGTTGATTGATTTTATTTGAAATCTTATTATTTCAAAACATTCTCTATCGTTATTTGTAATCGAATTGTTATTTTCGATAAGTTCAACAGCAGAATTTATTGCGGTTATCGGAGTTTTGATTTCGTGTGTTATATTTTGAAGAAAATTAGATTTATATTCTTCAAGCTGGGTAAGCCTTTGTATTTGATTTTTTAATCTCATTACCATTTTTTTGACCGAAATTGAAAGCTCTTCCAAAAGTTCCAGATTCGGAACATCAATCGGTGTATCCAGTTCTCCGTTTGCAATTTTTATTACACTGTCTTCAAAACCATTGAAAGTTTTCTTAGTCCTGTAAAATACTTCCAACAATCCCCAAAGAAGTATAATAATACAAATTCCGAAGAAAATCATAAGTGTCATCTGGCCTTTTACGATAGTTCCGATTACATCATCTTCCGAAATCGTTATCTCAAGATAATATTTCCTGCCGCTAACATTAATTTCTTTAACATCTCCTATCATTTTATTTTTTATGGAGTGTCTGTAAGTTTCCCACTTACTCTCTTTTTCAGGTAATAATACGGGTTTGTTATCAGACAAAATTTCATTCGAATTATCAGGTTTTGATGCTGCAATCAAATTTTTATCAGTATCAAAAATTCTGATTGTAATATCTTCATCTTTAAAATCATCTGTATATTTTTTTATTGTTTCAAAATCATTATTTTTCAGATAAGGCAAAATTGCCCATTCAATCTGTCTTGTGAAAACCTGCAATTCTTTTTGTTCTTCTTCCATATAAGAATGATTAAACTGAATGATATTAAACAAAGAAATAAAAAGAAAAATTAAAACTATAATTAAAGATTGAAACAATCTTGTCAGCCAATATTTATCTCTTTTTTTCAAAATCAGACCTCCCTGAGTTTATATCCCACGCCGCGGACGGTTTCGATATTTTCACCTAAATCGCCAAGTTTTCTTCTTAAATTCACAATTTGAACGTCAATCGCACGCTCGGAAATCTCAAATCCGTCATCCCCTCTCAAATACTGGAGAAGCTGCGAACGGGAAAAAACAATACCAATATTGGACATTAGTACTTCAAGAATTTTGAACTCAAAATTTGTAAGATCAACTAATTTTTCATCAATCTTAACTGTTTTTTTGAGATTATCGAGTACGATGTTTTTGTAAACTTTATTTGAATGATTAATACCTGAATTTTCTAAATGTGCCTTTATTCTTGCAAGGAGAATTTTATTGCTGAAGGGTTTTGAAATATAATCAATTGCGCCGTTTTCAAAGCCTTTTAAAATATCTTCTTCCATTTTTCTGGCTGTCAGCATTATTACCTGAATAGATTTTAAAGACGTATCATGTTTAATCATTTTACACAAATCAAATCCGTCCAATTCCGGAATCATCACATCCATAAGAACAAGATCAGGTTTATCGTTTTTTATAATTTCAAGAGCTTTTAAACCATCAAATGCCTTTTGAATTTTATAATACCCCGCAGATATTAAAACAAGTTCAATAAGCCTGTTAATTTGAGGTTCATCTTCCACTATTAAAATTTTTGCTTCCGTCAAATTTCCGGACATTCTATAAACCCTCTGACAAATCCTTGTTATCAATCAACATTGTATAGACAAAACCGTCATCAATCTCAATTAATTTATAATACCTGTTATTTGAAAAATTCTTTGTAACTACATTATAAATATTATCACAAAATTCCTCCCTGTTTTGATGATAATGACCGGATATAACTGCAATTACATTGTTATGTTTTTTCAGAATTTCCAGATACTGTTCTTTTTTATAAAGACTATGACTTCTTACTGGTGTATCAAGCAGAGGGAAATGCTGAAAGATAACAACTTTTTTATCCGCATATTTGCTCAGCATTTTATCAAGCCACACAAGTTCATCTTCTTTGTAATAGCCGTTAGGTCCGGGAATAATTTCTTTAACACCGTTCATCGTAATAAAAACAATATCGTCTTTTTTAAACACATAGTTTGGCTTTGGACTATGATAAGCTCCTAACTTTTTTCTTACAAGCTTCATATATGTATCATGAGTAAGATTTTTGTTTCTGTATAAATCATGGTTACCGGGCAAAACATAAGCCCTGACTTTCAGTTGTTTTATTGTGTCCAAAAATAAGCATAAATCATCTTCTCTGGGTTTATCAATATTATCGCCAGTAAAAACAACAAAATCTATGTCACTGTATTTTTGATTTACATCATCAACAAAATCCTTTAAATACTGCGAATTATTTTGATTCAAGTGAACATCCGTAACCTGAATAAACTTAACTACACTTGCATAAACCGGGGTAAATAAGCCGGTTATTATAGCCAAACATAATACCAACAATCTTTGCATAATATAAATGATAAAGAATTTTTGTTAGTTTTATGTTAGTAGATCAAATAATATCAATCCGCAGCCCTTGAAATAATTAGAGTTTTGGATAGATATATTGCTAAAGGAGAAGTTGTTGTTAATGGTAAAATTATAATAACAGTAACTCCACCTAAAGCTTATTATAAGTCTACTGATGTCATAGAATCATATACGATTAGGCCGGACCCTATAACTATGTATTTTAGAGAACCTGCAACGCAAGAACAAATTACAGATATTGTAGAAATTACTGCACCATTTCAAGCTCCTAGTGTAGCAAAATTTCCTACTGGTGCTGTTGACGGTTCTCACTGGTTATCACATGCAAAGGAACACTGTAAAATAACACCTGGTTTAAGAAATTATCACAGACAGTTTGAGATTTTTGGAAAAATTTTATTTTATTTAACTTAATTTTTTATAAAATATGGTTCGATATAATGTAGTAATTGTTATAAAAGTTGTTTGATTAAATGTAATATTAATCTAAAAAGTCCATTGAAAAAAGGTCATATAAATGTATGGTTTATTTAATATTAAGTTTTGTTAAGATATACTTTGAGAGAAATTATATGAAAAGATATGCTATAAACAAACTTATAGAATGGAAAAATGGTTCTAATCGAAAACCTTTGATAATCAGAGGTGCACGTCAAGTCGGAAAAACTTGGCTAATGAAAGAGTTTGGAAAAACAGAATACAAAAAGGTTATTTATATAAACTTTGAGTTAGACAAACTCATGTGTGATTTATTTTCGATGGACTTCAATACACAAAGAATTATTGAAGGTTTAGAATTAACTCATTCTAAAATTAATACTACAAATACACTAATAATACTTGATGAAATTCAAGAATGCCCAAAAGCATTAACGGCTCTTAAATATTTTTACGAAAATGCTCCGGAATATAATATCGTTGCTGCCGGAAGTTTATTAGGTGTTGCTCTTCATGAAAATATTTCTTTTCCTGTTGGAAAAGTAGATTTTCTTGATTTGTATCCTTTATCATTTATGGAATTTCTTGAGGCAATAGGAGGAAGCAATTTTATAGAATTATTAAAAAATCCTAAATCGCCCAATATAAAAGTTTTTAAAAACAAATATATTGAATGGCTAAAAAAATATTATTATATCGGAGGTATGCCGGAAGTAGTCAGTATATTTAATCAAACAAACGATTTTCAAAAAGTGCGTAAGGTTCAGGAAAATATTTTAGATGCATATACAAGGGATTTTTCAAAACATATATCTTCTACAGGTAAATTAAAAATTGATATGCTTTGGGAATCTATTCCAAACCAATTAACACAAGAAAGCAAAAAGTTTGTTTATAAAAGAATGAAATCCGGAGCAAGAGCGGATGAGTTTGAAGAGGCTTTATCCTGGCTTATAAATTGCGGGCTTGTTTATAAAATTAATCGAATAACCAAACCTGCTTTGCCAATAAAGGCATATGAAGATACAAAGGCTTTTAAACTTTTTATTTTAGATGTTGGTTTGCTTTGTGCATTGAGTAAACTTCCGGCAAGAACTTTAATTGACGGCGATAAAATTTTTACAGAATTTAACGGAGCATTGGCAGAACAATATATATTACAACAGTTGAAAACGCTCCAAGATATGGGAATTGCGTACTGGATAAGTAAATCCAGGAATGCAGAAATTGATTTTGTAATTCAAACTGACGGCTATGTAATTCCTGTTGAAGTGAAAGCCAATACAAACTTACAAGCTAAAAGCCTTAAGGTTTATCGTGAAAAGTTTGAACCCGAAATAAGTATAAGAACTTCACTTGCGGATTTTGAAATAAATAATGGACTATATAACATTCCATTGTACTTGGCAGGTAAGTTAGATGAAATTTTAAAGGATGGTAGATGATGGGTGGATATCTTACAGAAGATGAAGTTAGAGAAACAGCAGGTAAAATATTAGGTTTTACAAAAGTAAAAAATGCAAAATGCGGGGTTGGGCAAATAACAACTTTTAATCAATTGGGTATAAAAAAGGGGGGGGGCGGTAAGGATAAGAAACCGGACGGGTGGTATTTACCTAAAGACAAAGGAGCTATTGCTATTATTCTTGAAACAAAAAACAGTAACGAGGATATTGGTAAGAAAAAATGGATAATTCTGAACACAAAATAGAATATGAGCAAAATTCTCATCAAAATTATACAGTTAGATATTTGATAATTAATGAAAAAAACAGATAATAAATTAACTTTTATAAGTAAACTTGCATTAGATAGAATAATTACAGATCTAAAAGGATTTGGTTATAATGTAAAATTATCTTGGGTTGACGGAATTGATTTAAATCCTGAGATTCCAAACTAAGATAGTTAAATAAAATAGTTTTCAAGAAGTATTCAACAGGCTATGTGTCGAATTTAAATGTCAAAACGCAATGTTGTTAAAAGTCTAAGTCAGAATTGTATAAACCCTTTACAAAATTCACTAAAATTCAATTTTATGGTATTTTAAATTTATTAGGAGTAAGGTATGGCTAATTTTAAGAAGACTATAAAACTTTTTCTAATGGATTATGAACCAACTGGAAGAATTAAATGTTCTGTCGATGGAACAACTTGTGTTGCATTTAAAATAAATAGAAATGATTTAGACAAATGTGGAGATCGAAAAGAATTGAATCAAACAGGGATTTATTTTCTATTTGGCGGTACAACTGATGATAGTGCCAAAGAGGTTGTTTATATCGGACAAGCAAATTGTAGAAAGAACGGTGAAGCTCTATTGAATCGCTTGCTTGAGCATAGCCGTAATCCAAAGAAAGATTACTGGAACGAGGCAGTAGCCATTACAACAACTGATGATTCATTTGGTCCTACTGAAATCAGTTATTTAGAAAATCATTTCTCAAATTTAGCAAAAGAAGCTAATAGATATATTGTTAAAAATGGCAATGAACCAATGATTGGCAATATATCTGAAGAAAAACAGCATACATTGGAGGAATTTATATATAACACAACTTTAATTCTTGGTGCTTTAAACTACAAAGTTTTAGTTCCAATAGTCGAAACTAATATAAAACAGAACAGTGCCCCAAAAAATCTTTTTTATCTTCAAAGAAAGAATCGAGCAGCTGGTATAACAATTCAAGCAAAAGGACAAAAAACAAGGGATGGTTTTGTTGTATTAAAAGGTAGTTATATTGTTGAAGCGGATATGAAAGCAATACCAAAAAAAATACAACAATTAAGACAATCTGCAAAAATTAATAAAGACAGAATTTTACAAGAAGATTTATTGTTTAATAGTCCAAGTTATGCGGCTGCCTTTGTAATTGGGGGTAATGCAAACGGATTAATGGAATGGAAAACTAAAGACGGAATTCCATTAAAAAATATACTTAATGATTAAGATTTTAATATGCCTGCATACAAAATTCTTTGAAATATAATCAGTTTTTAAATTTTTAATTAACATCTAAAATATTCCTCAAATCAAAATAAAGTTCTTTAAATTCCTTGTTTCTCCGCAATTTTAGATAAAAGCCATCTGCTCGTCATACCCTGCGTTGCCCGAACATACACCGAATCGTTTTTATCCGCCCACCACTGGATTGTCTGAGATTTTCCAAGCCCATGATCCCCGTATACTAATGCAAGTTTTAGAATGTTCGGCGGAAGTTTCTGCAACTCATCCATCAATGCTACAAACCGCTTGACGTTTTTTGTTTTAATAAATGTTTTCTTCATAGATTAATCTCCTTCTTGGTTGCTCGCATTAAACGGGTCTGCGAACGAAAACTCATCGTTTCCGTTCTCCGCCCTCTGCTCGCAATCCGCTTGAACGGTGTTTAAACACTCTTTAATCGTCATACTTCTATCATTCGGACAGGGCTTTGAATTGTGGTATTCAATCCAGCAGTCAATAAATTTAATAGTCTCTTGAACTGTCGGAATGTAGTTTTTAGTTAGTTTTTTGTGCATATCTCTGTGTAATTTCTCACCACGCTTTAGCCACGCAGGTTTATCCTCAATACTTGTGCCTATATAGCTTGTCATCATTTTTTCAAATTCCTCCTGAAATTCAAGGAAAAATCGCTCAATAACTTTTGCACATGCATTGTATGGTTTGGCAAAAACGGAGCGGATACCTAAATTGGCATACACTCCGTTAAAACACTCCTCGTCAAAGCGGCTTGGCGGCAGGGGCTGAAGTCAGCAGCTTTGCTGCTGCGTGCCCGTTTAACGCCGCCAAACAAGCAATCTGCGTTTTGGAAGAATTTAGATTTAAAGGCTTTGCCGTTATCTTGATAAACAATCTTAGGAATTCTTCCCAGATTTAATATTGAATTTCTCAAAGCACTTGCAATACACTGAGTATTTTCACTCATCATAATTTCATAGCCCACAAGTGCGGTCGATTTCCAGTCAAGGAAACCAACAAGAGTTGCCCTTTGAGGTTTACCTGTAAAAGGATTAATAACTTGAAAATTTAGCGTGTGTCCGTCAGCTATCAGAACATCCCCTACTTCAAGCAGCGATGCATCTCTTTCAATATATGGTTCAACTTTATCATTAAATGCTTTTTCGCCCTCTCTGAATAAAACCCATTTATCATAATGAAGCCGCCTATATTTATATGCATATCTTCTAAAAGTCATAATAGAGGGGATATTTTTATACCCCTGCTGTTCGAGAATATATCTTGTTAAACTTATACTTTTACCTATATTAAATTTATTCGGATGGAGCAAAAATTTCAAAAACACATTAATCATTTCTTGAGTTAAAACTGTATTGTATTCATCAAGACTTGAATGTTTGTATTTAGGAATTAGTGCATCAATAGTTCCATATTCTTCATAACTTCTTATATATCTATATAGAGTGGATTTTGAAATACTGCCGAGAGTCTGAAAAATCTTTTTTAAATATTCGCCGGAGTTATACAGTTCTAAAAATTGTTTATCTGCTTCTTGCTTAGTATTAAATTTTTTTCTGAATTTGTACAGAGCATGAATTAAATCAATCTTTGCCAGAGCCTCAAGTTTTGATTTTTCTGAGGCAAATGTAACAGCACCTGTATTTAAAGGAATAAGCTGTGTTGATTTTATACTTTCATCAAGCAATTTTGATTGGAGATCCGGTTCTAGACTTGAAACAAGGACTTCATAAGTAAAACCGCCTTTGACCTTAATTTTTCTTGAAACATATTTGCTGTCAGGTTTGTTTATTTCTATTCTTATTGAACGGTTGCTTTTTAGACCTTTTAATTCTGCAACTTTATCTATACTAATATATTTATTAAGACTTAAATTCTTTTCTGCCGCCATTTTTGACTTCTTATTCAGTTCCATTATTGTTATTATGGCGTATATGCAGAAAGATTTAAGCCTTTTGCTAATTTATGCTAACAGAAAATTATTATCAAAAAAATTTTCACTACCGACTTAAAAAATTGAATTTCCGACTTTGAGAAAAATTCCAAAAATCTCAAACTGGCTGTTATTTCTCACACTGGGTGTAATTCCTTATACAACAATGATTTAAAGTGTGGAGAATAATAGGAGGATAAAGTCCGGGTGTGAGCAGTTTGAGAATTTTTTATTCACGATTTTTCCAACTTTAAAACCCAATAAAATTAAGCCTTTCGGCGAAAAATCTCAAACCGGCTGTTTTTCTCAAACCGGACGAGAAAATATACACATAGTAGATAATATTAAAAGCCCAAAACCTTTATGGCTCGGGCTTTTTAAATGGAGGAGGAGGTGGGATTCGAACCCACGGTACGCGTGAACGTACGACAGTTTTCAAGACTGCTCCAATCAACCGCTCT
>CALVEX010000188.1 GCA_944326655.1 Candidatus Gastranaerophilales bacterium
AATATATATTTTAGTCATTTATTTTAATAAGTCAAGATAATTTTGAAGGGACTTATATCGCAGTTTACACCAGACATTCTCGAAAACACAGTCATAATGTAATTCCGAACGTCGAATTGACCTTCGTGTTTCGGAATCTCATCATTATAGCCCCTGAAACCAGTTCAGGGTGACGATTTTAGTTATTTCTGGTGTAAACTTCAATATAAGTCCCAATTTTGAATTATATAATAGTTTACGAAAAAAAATGTGTATCAGCTTGCCATCTCTCCTTTTCAAGGAGAGGGTAGGGGTGAGGTTTAATTATCGATAAAGTTTCATCATTATGCGATTGCCACGGTCGTTTGACACGCTGGCAATGATATGCTTCTTGCGGGCTTTGCACGCAGATAACAGCCTGCCTTCCTACCCTCTTATCTTCTGAGCTTCCAAAATCAGCCCTCTCTCTAACTCTCTCCCGAGGAGAGAGGACGCTTTTCAAACAGCAAAAAAAGAAGCTGCACAGTTTTGTACAGCTTTTGAACAATAATCTTGGGAGGAGATTTGGGGATAGTTGTACATGCATGATAATGCAAGCATGCTTTTTTTGTTACACATGTAATTAAAAAATTAATAAAAATTTACAATTACTTGATTTTATATTATAATAGTGATTAGAGGAAAAAGCATGAAAATACTTGTTATAAACGGCGTAAATATGAATATGCTGGGGATGCGCGAGCCGGAAAAATACGGTTCCATGACTTTAAAGGATCTTGAAAAAGAATTATATGCATTCTCATTTGAACTCGGAGTTGATATACAAACATTTCAAAGTAATTTTGAGGGAGAAATTGTTGAAAAAATCCATTCAGCAAAAGAGTCTTTTGACGGAATTGTAATTAATGCCGGGGCCTACACACACACAAGCGTTGCAATAAGAGATGCAATAGCTGCCGTAAATCTTCCCGCAGCTGAAGTTCACATGACAAATATCTATAAAAGAGAAGAATTCAGGCATCACTCATATCTTGCACCGGTGTGTATCGGGCAGATATCAGGATTTGGGATAAACAGTTATAAATTGGGGCTAAAAGCGGTTGTCGATTATTTGAATAATGACAACAAAAATGTATATTAAAAATTTTTAAACTTACTCAGACTCAGCGAAATCAGCCATAAAAGTTCGCTATTTTTGAAATTCCTCAACAAAAGCCTTACTTACTGCAAGAGCTTTTAATTCAGGATTTTTAATGCCGGCATCAGCATATTTTTTCTCTGCCAATTCTGCGACTTCAAGAGCTTTTGCTGCTAATTCCGGATTGGAAACAAAAACTTTGATATCGTTTTCAAGGTTATCGACCTTTACTGCAGAGCGGTCAGCAGGATTTTCCGGAATTTCATTAATTTCTTTGGTCTGGACTTCTGCCGAAACCGGTTGAGTAGTGTCTTGAACAGCTTCCGGTTTAATTTGTTCTGTTTTTTGTGTCTGCGGTTGCTGTGGAATGCTTGAACCTTGCGGTTTTTTAGGAATTTCGTTCATAGTCACATCCTCTTTTCTGTTTTTGGTGTTACGATACTATACCGTAACGATCATGTATATCTCTTTTTCTCGTTTTATGTTTTAAAACACGGAAAAAAATTTTTTTGCTAGTTTGTAAAAAAAAAATTACAAAAATTAATATATAATCATTTTTTACAAACTTTTTATGCTATATTAAAAATATAGTGTACGGTGTACAAATATATAATTATTATATAAATTATACAACATTAAGGGAAGTAATGCAACAATGAATTTTACTAATTTGTTTAGTAACATAAACCCTAAAGAGGTGATAAAAAATCTGCCCGACGCAGTATTTGTGGTTGATTTTGACGGAAGGGTTATATGGGCAAATGATAAAGCGGCCGTTATTTTTGAAAGTAATGCAGGTGATTTAAAAGGTTTAAGTTTCGACGAAATGGTCGCAAACGGACTTGAGATGGCTGAAAAGTCTTATTCAAAAAGGAATTCCGTTGTAACAGGAGCGTTTACGCTCGAAGGCAAAGAATTTTTTATTGAAATGAATGCCAAAAAGTTTGATGACCAGTATTTTATAACAATAAGAGACGTGACTGCAATGACAAATGTTCTTACGATTGCCGAAAGAACAGGACGTTTGAACAAAGAAAAAAATCTTATGCTTGTCAGGTTATCAAATGAAATCAAATCTCCGATACAGTCTATAATAGGATTTTCACAGGCGCTTTTAGACGGACTCGGCGGAGAAATTACCGACAAACAGAATAAATATGTAAAAATTATAAATAAAAATTCAACCGAATTACTTTATTTTATGGAAAAACTGCTTGAATTTTCAAAAGCGGAATCATCACTGTTTACCTGTGATATTCAGCCGTTTGATATTACAAATGCCATTCAGTCGGTTGTAAGAAATAATGAAACTATTTTAAATTCAAAAAATTTAATTGTTAATTATGATTTTGACGAACTGTTGAAAAAGACAATTTACAACGATGAAAATGATGTAAAAATTATTTTGCAAAATGTTCTGGAAACATCAATTAAATTAACTGATGCTGGTTCTATTACAATAAAAGTTGACTATCCTGAATCTGATGTTATAGAAAAAAGCGGAGCCAAAATTATCAAAGGCGGTGCAAGTACATCTTATATAAGAATTACTGTCACCGACACAGGCATAGGGCTTGCCGAAACCGAAATGGAGGGTCTGTTTGAACCATACACACACCTTGACAGAGTTCATAAAAAAACTATAGTACGTTCTTTAACTCTGGGAACTGCTTATACCATGGTTAAAAGAATGGGCGGAGCTATGTGGGTAAATTCCGAAGTTATGAAAGGTGCGTCATTCTACATAATACTGCCTGTTGAGAAACCGGTAAATTAGTCTTTAAAACGGGGATAAGATGAGTAATGTTGTTTTAAAAAACGTAACCAAAATTTACGATAAAAAAAAGGTTATAGATAATATAGATTTAACTATTAATGATAAAGAGTTTATTGTTCTTGTCGGGGCTTCAGGGTGCGGCAAATCTACACTTTTGCGGATGATAGCGGGACTTGAAGAAATAACCGCAGGTGAAATCTTTATCGGAGATAAAAAAGTTAATGATGTTCAGCCCAAAGATCGGGATATAGCTTTTGTTTTCCAGAGTTATGCTCTTTACCCTCACATGACCGTCAGGGAAAATATAGCATTCGGGCTTAAAATGCGCAAAGTCGATAAAGCCGAAATTGAAAAAAAAGTTCAGGAAGCCGCACAAATTCTTGATTTAGGCGAATATCTCGACAGAAAACCCAAACAGCTTTCGGGCGGACAGCGCCAAAGAGTTGCTCTTGGACGTGCAATTGTAAGAAATCCGAAAGTTTTTCTTATGGATGAACCTCTTTCAAACCTGGATGCAAAACTCCGTGTTCAGATGCGTTCTGAGATAAAAAAACTCCATGAAAAGCTTCAAACAACATTTATCTACGTAACCCATGACCAGACAGAGGCGCTTACAATGGGCGACAGAATTGTTGTACTGGATAAAGGCGTTATTCAACAGGTTGCAAGCCCGGAAGAAATTTATAACAACCCCGCAAATACATTTGTTGCGGGTTTTATCGGCTCTCCTCAGATGAATTTCATCAATTCTGAAGACTTTCCTTACCAAACAAAAGAAAATACCATAATCGGAATCCGTCCGGAAAAAATGTTTAATCCCGAAGGCAGTATAAAATTCTCTGTAAATGTTGATATAACAGAACTTTTAGGCAGCGAAAAAATAGCTTATTTTAATATCGGCGATAAAAAGTGTTCTGCAAAACTTCCCGCCGGTTTTGATGTCGAAAAAAGTCTAGAATTAAGCATTAATCCTGATGACTTATACTTTTTTGACAGAGAAACCGGGAAAAGAATTTACGTTTAACTTTCCCCGCCGTCATCTTCCACCCAGATAACAGTTATATTCACAGGTCTGGCAAAAGGATTTGACATACTTACCGAACAAAACGGGTTTTGCGCTATAGAATCGTAAAACTTTATTTTTTCGGATAATTTTTTAGTATAATCTAACAAATTCATAATTCAATTCCCTATGTCTACATAATCTATTATCAAGTTTTTTTTGCCTGTTATAATCCCGACAAAGTATTATATTTATACATATTTATTACCCGCCGGTCTAATACCTTAAAGAGTCCGAACTGTTTAAACTGTCAGCGGAGGTAAAATTATGACAGAAA
>CALVEX010000189.1 GCA_944326655.1 Candidatus Gastranaerophilales bacterium
ATTTTTACACGGGCTTTGTCCGCCGATATCAGCCTGACTTCCGGACTTCTAAAATTACCCCTCACCCCAGCCCTCTCCCGCAGGGGGAGAGGGAATATTATTTTTTGTGAGCTTTGCCCGCCGATAACAGCCTGCCCTCTTGCCCTCTTGCCCTCCGGTCTTCCAAAATAAAACCTCACCCCAGCCCTCTTTTTTTCCCTCTGCAAAGCTGGCGTTCCCTAATCAGGTGAGGGTGAAACTAACATTTTACCGGCAAATACGCCTGGGGATAGTTATAATCCTCTTTAAATCCGAGATGTCTGTACATTTTGAGCGCCTGAAAATTATTTGTTTCTGTTGTCGTATTGACTTCCGTAATGGGTTTTTCACCGTTGTCAGCCCAATCAAGAAGTTTTTCAACAGATTTTTTCAACATGTGTTTAGACAATCCTTTCCCCTGATGAGCTTTCTTTATGGAAACAATCGGGATATTAGCAATTCTTCCTCCTGTAAGGTTCATAAAACAAAATCCCACGGGTTCGCCATTATAAAGCATAACAGATGTTGCCTCAGGTAAAAATTCAGCATAAATATTTTCAACAATTTTTGATATTATATCGCGGGTTCCCTCAATTGACTTAAATCTCGGGTCGAATAAAGCGTCTGCCGAAGTATCAAAGCCTTCCTGAACAACTTCCACAGCATCTTCCATATATTTATTATCCCATTCCGTAAGCTTGTATCCGTTATCCAAATCGTTTAATTGTGCCATTTTCAATATTTCACGGGAATTCGTTCCTGCTGTCATAAACCTCAAAACAGCTATGCCGACAAATTTAAATCCAAATCTTGCAATATCTGCTATCAAATCTTTCTGGGCGCCCAGCATAGGATAACATACGATTTTTTCGGTTCTTTCAGCCTTGGTAAGTTCAAGGAATTTTCTTAAAAGATACATTGAACGCATTGTTACATCTTCCATTTTAAAAGAATGTATAATATTTAATTCAACGGCTTCCGAAATTGCTGTGGTATAAACAAGAAATGCGACAGGTATTGTATTTTCAAACAGCACAAGGCAGTCAATCAGATTTTTTTCTACCGAATCCGTAAAATCCTCAAAACAAAGCGGCTCAAGTTCAAACTTATATTCATCACGCGCTCTTGTTCTAAAATCGTTATAAACAGGTGCAAAACTTTTATAATCCTCCTGTGTCAAAAGTCTTGCTTCAAAATTTGTATCATTTTTATCATTGTCACTATGAATATAGGGTAGCATAACTTAATTCCTTGTTCTTACCGTTAAATGCAGCAGACATCATAACATATGATGCATTTTTTCTTTTTTGGTTTCCATATACCGTTTGTTATATGAATTAATCTGCGGCTCAATTTTAATTATATCATGTACTGTTAACCCGTAACCGTTCAAACCGACGATTTTTTTAGGATTATTGGTTATAAGGTTGAAATTGTTAAACCCAAGGTCAAGAATAACCTGCGCACCCATACCGTAATCCCTCAGATCCGGCTTAAATCCGAGAGAAATATTTGCTTCGACTGTATCCTGCCCTTCTTCCTGAAGGTGATAGGCTTTAATCTTGTTAATAATCCCGATGCCCCTGCCTTCGTGCCCTTTCATATAAACGACAGCACCTTTTCCGTATTTGTCAATCATTTGTAATGCCGTATGGAGCTGATAGTTGCAGTCGCATTTAAGGCTGCCGAAAATATCGCCTGTTAAGCATTCGCTGTGAACACGGATGAGCGGAATTTTATCAGACCCGTCGTCTTTTACAAGCGCAACACATTCCTGGCCTGTAACATGGTTTACATAACCGTATATGTCAAATTCGCCGAACTGCGTGGGAAGATGCGCTTCTGCCTCACGGGTTACGATTTTTTCATGTTTTAATCTGTAAGCTATCAATTCCGCAACGGAAATAAATTTAATCCCGTGTTTTTGGGCAAATTCATAAAGCTCGTCCCGTTTTGCCATATGTCCGTCTTTGCCCATAATCTCACACATCGGGCCTGCGGGTATGTGTCCGCAAAGTCTTGCAAGATCAACAACTGCTTCCGTGTGTCCGGTACGTGTCAAAACTCCGCCCTTTCTGGCTACACAAGGGAACAAATGCCCCGGACGTCTTAAATCAGAAGGCTGTGCATCAGGCGCAAGGCAGACTTCAATGGTTTTTGCCCTGTCAAATGCGGAAATTCCCGTTGTAACTCCGTATTTTTCGTGCGCATCAATGCTTACAGTAAATGCAGTTCTCATGGATTCCGTGTTTTGGTTAACCATCTGCGGCAAATCCATTTTTTCCGCAATCTCAGGAGAAATCGCAAGACAGATAAGTCCTTTTGCATTTTCCGCCATAAATTTTATAATTTCAGGTGTAACCATTTGCCCCGAGCATATAAGGTCGCCTTCGTTTTCCCTGTCCTCGTCATCCGCAACAATTATCATTTTACCGTTTTTAAAATCTTCTAATGCATCTTCAATTTTGTCAAATTTAAAATTTTCCATATCTACATAAACCCGTTTTCTTTCAAAAAATCTTCCGTAATATTATTATTTTTCGTTGATAAAAATTTTTCAACATACCGTCCGAGAATATCTGTTTCAATATTTACAATATCACCCGTTTTAAGGTTTTTGAGGTTTGTATTTTCAAGCGTGTGGGGAATTATTGCAACGCTGAAAGTGTTATTTTGATTTCCCGAAACAGTCAGGCTGACTCCGTTCACAGTGATTGAACCTTTGTAGACGATGTATTTATCAAGTTCTTTTGAAACGGCAAATTTCATGTCCCCTAAATATTTTGCTGTTCCGTCAACATGCCCCTGAACAATGTGTCCGCCCATTCGTGTTTGAGGGGTTAAGGCGCGTTCAAGATTTACGCGTTCGCCCGTTTTAAAGCCTTTTGTAATCCTTAAGGTTTCAGCGCTGACATCAGCCTGAAATGTATTTGACGTCATTGCAGTAACAGTTTGGCAGCATCCGTCAATTGCGATACTGTCGCCGATTTGCGTGTTTTCAAGAACTTTTGAACATTCAACAATAAGCTTATGCCCGTTAAAACTCTTTATACGTCCTATTTCTTCCACAATCCCTGTAAACATAAGTTAATTTTAGCATGAAAATAAAAAGTCGTTAATACAATGTTTTAGTTCCTCTTAAAGATTAACTTTCTGGACAAAACGAGAAAAATCGTTATAATTTATTTTATGGCAGATTTGAATTTGGGTTATTTAATTTCAAAATTTGTGAACTATCAGGCTGTTAATACGCAAAAACAAACTTCTGCAAAGCCTGCCGCACCTGCATCTTTTACCCCTGCATCGTCTGCTGCCTCCCAAACTGCGAATACTTATTCCCAATCATTTCATAAGGCTTCCATGGGGGCGGTTGACCAGTCTGTTTATGTCAAAGAAATGATGAATTTACCCAAAAATCTTAATGAATTAATATATATTCTTCAAAAAAATATAACACTTGCCCAGTTTAATCAAAGGTTTGCCAACCAGCTTGCAATGCAGAGAAGTTCTCTTTCGCAGACCCAGGCTCAAATTTTGGCGCAGCTTCAGGGGTTGTCGCTTACGGAAGCCCAGAACATGCTTCTTACTGGCAATAAAGCGGTTTTAAGCCAGCTTCAAAGTTCGATTAAAAATCTTGCAATATCCTCAAACGGTTTAATAAATTTATCTCAAATTGCTTCAATGATTCAGGCTAACGGGAAAGATGCCGTTGCAAAACTTATTACGGCAATGGCAAATTCGGCCAAACTTGGGATAACGGATTTATCACAGATGAAAGATACTGCAAAACTTATTAACGCAAGTGTTGCAGCGGCTTCCCAGAATGATTCGGCACAGACTATGAAACTTTTAATGCTTCTTTATCTTCCATGGCTCCCCTTGCAGGAGGGTGTGGGGTTTGACCTTGATATTGAGGCCGGAGCAAATGAGGACGGTTCTGACAGTATTCTTGTTATAACAATTACAACATTGAATTTCGGAAATGTTATTGCAACTCTGATTTTGGAAAGTTCAAATTCTGTGCATGTGAATATTGAATGTGCGGAAGAATTTCCTAAAGAGGAGCTTGAAAGACGGATTGCGGGTGATGAAAAACATTATTCGATGTCATCTGTTTTGTCTTTCCAGACATCATCACAAACAGCCGTGAATGAAAAGCAGGAAAAACCACAGGCAAAGATTAATATGTCTGATACAAATGAGATTAACCCGTATATGTTGTTAATGGCTCATACAATAATCAGGCATGTAATTGAAATTGATAAAAATGCATCAAACGGTTTTGTTTCACATGTTGATTAATAAATTTGTGTTCTCGCTTGTGAAAAAATAAATAATATGTTATAATAGATACATATTATAGATGCAATTAGGAAATAAAAGGAGATAAGATATGAAAAAGCAGTCGTGGCGGGGATTTAGCTTCGGTGGGGGGGCTCTAGGCCCTAACAGAGGGCAGGAAGCCCGGAAGGCAGGAGGGCCGGCTTTTATCTGCGGGCAGAGCCCGCAAGATACATGTCATTGCCAGCGTGTGGAACGACCGTCGCAATCGCATAAACCTCACCCCAACCCTCTCCT
>CALVEX010000190.1 GCA_944326655.1 Candidatus Gastranaerophilales bacterium
CCTTTAGCTGAACCGTCAAGTTTTGTAAGGGCTACAGATGTGAGATTAACAGAATCTGAAAAAACTTTTGCCTGCTGAAGACCGTTTTGCCCTGTGTTTGCGTCCAGTACAAGAATGCATTCACGAAGAGATTCCGGAGCTTTTTTATCAATAACCGATTTTATTTTTTTCAACTCTTCCATAAGATTGAATTTATTTTGCAGACGGCCTGCCGTATCCACTAAAATCACATCATAATTTTCATTTTTTGCTTTTTCAATTGCTTCATAAACCACGGAAGCCGGATCTGCTTTGTCACGGCGAACGATATCAGCACCTGCCCGTTTTGACCAGATATCCAGCTGTTCTTCTGCTGCTGCGCGGAAGGTATCACCGGCTGCAATAAGAACTTTTTTCCCGCTGTTTTTAAACTTATAAGCAAGTTTTCCGATAAGGGTGGTTTTGCCGACGCCGTTAACTCCGCAAATAAAGTAAATATTTAAACCTTCCTGAAAATTTAATTCTGTATTGCCGGCGTCTTGAAGTGTTTTTGTAAATTCTTCTTTAAGATATTTTTTTACATCGGACGGTTTAATTTTTGTCTGGTTCCTTAATTTATCAACGAGTTCAGCAGCATAGCCGACACCTAAATCCGCACTAATCAGCCGGTCTTCCATATCATCAAGAACAAATTCCGAAAATTCTTCTTCCTGTTCAACGGCATTTGTAACATTGCCGACAAGGACATTTGCGGTGTTTGAAACGGCCTGTTTTAAATTATTAAATTTATCTTTAAAAAATCCGAACATATTTACCTTCAAACCGGATTTTAATTTATCCCGTTATCGACGATTACTTTAGCCAGAATACCGTTTATAAATGATGCACTGTCTTCTGTTGAATATTTTTTTGCAAGTTCAAGTGCTTCATCTACAACAACTTTCATTGGTGCTTCTTTCATATAGAGAAGTTCAATAATGGCTATGCGCAGAATATCTTTATCCATTCTGATAAGACGGGTTAAGTCCCAATTTTTTACGTATTTTTGAATAGTATCATCAATTTCTTTGTGGTTCTTCTGGAAAATTTCGGCAATTCTTATAGCATACTCTTTTACTTCATTTTGGGAATCAAGCGTTGTAAATTCCGCAATTTCCAAAGCTGTAAGTGCTTTTTCCGCAATATCAATCATTTCATTAATTCTTTTTGTCATATCAGATGTCATAGGAAGCTGGACGGGAATATTAACAGCACCTATCGGGCGTTTGAGATTGATTTCGGCGTCTGCTTCATAATTTTCAATCTGATCACGCATAACAATTAATGAGCCGACTGCTGTTTTTAGGTCATCTGTTGCACTGCTTTTCAAAAGTCTGACAGACTTAAGAATTATATCTTCCAAATCTTTCTTGGAGTAAGTTGTAATTTTTTTGTCAAATTGTGAGAAAAGAATAAATGCTAATTCTCTTGCTGCTCTACGGGCCTGCATATTATATACCTCTTTTAATTATTCTGATTAATATGTATTACACAAGCTTTATGCTAGCATGAAAAATTTTTATCTACAAGAAGATTTATAAGTCTCATTTATAAGTAGAGAAAGATTTTTCAAAATTGTTTAGCTTAACCTTAGTATTGTTTACTTCCTCAAGTAAGATAGAACAAAGATTTTGGGTATCTCTTATATCAAAGTCAGAATTTTCAACAAGAGTTTGAAGCAAAACTTTTGTAATTGTTGAAATTTTTTCAAAATCACAAAGTATTAAAGAGAGTTTTTCCTCAAGATTTTCAAAACTATATTCTTCCATTTACACCTCCAATTTAAAAATCATAACATCCCAACATAAATAAATCACTTAGCCGAATGTCTAAATAAAATATTACAAAAGTGAAGTTTTGTATCACGTGTAACGAAATGTAACAAAAGTTTTACAAATGCCTGAAATCCAATTATACTCTTCATAGGATAGGATAGGATAGGATAGGATAGGAGGGAGACGTGTAAAGAATTTAGGGTATGTGCCGTAACTCCATGTGTACAAAAAATGGAGTTAATCAATGGGATTAGCAGCGGGACAAGCGAGATTATTAAGCATCACAAGCAGAAAATCTGATTGTGAATTCCAGTCAATGCGTTTATCACACCAGAAGATAGCATTGTCACGAGAGCTTGCTGACCTTTCAAACGAGTATCAAAATTCCTTAGACCAGACAAAATTGATATATGATTACTATGGTACAGGTGATACAAATACTCCGTTAACCTATAATATTCTGATGAGTCCGAGTGCATTAAACGATTATATGCCTATAACTTTGACCGACTCCTCAGGCAGAGTAACCTTGAACAGCAAATATGCAGCCGCTGCCCGTGCAGCCGGAATTCCTCAGGAAGGTTTGGGGACATTACCATCTGAGACTATGCGTAATGCATTTATTAACGGGTTATGTTCTGCCAGGCTAATAGATGAAAACGAGAGAGCAACAATTACAGGTTTGCCGTATAATCAGGCTGCAGGTTTTGGTGGAGATACGACTGTTGCTGTTATCACGGACAATGGGAATATTGATGATTTAGCTGCAATATTAAACGAAAATGGAACACAGTGGACTATTGTTAAATCTGAATTGCCTGTAGGCGGACCTCGTACCGATGCAAAAGGTGACGAAGGCAAATACTCAACCCTTAAATTAGTAGTTCAAAATGATGATGGTTCTTATAATCATAATGCATCAGAAACAAGTTTTTCTTTAGGAGATTTGCTTGTTGGAGATAAACAATATATGTTAGGTTATGAAGGCATACGAGGAGAGCAAAGCCCTGTATTTGGTGTGGCTCTTATGCAAAAGTACTTGACTGATACAGGCAGCTTTATTGATTGGTTGTATGAGGAATTTTCTGCAGTCTTAGCCATTGACGATGTTACAGCAGCTTGTCTTGAGTATGCTTATTCTCAAACACAAGACCTCATTGTTCCTAATGAGGATGAATATAAATACTGGCTTACAGCAGACTTAGGTAAAGATACTGATGAAGATACTGACTATGACGCATCTCCTGACGGACACAGTGTAAGCGGTTATTTATCATCAGTTGGTAAAAAATATAATGACGGTGATACTAGCGATGATGAAGAATATCAGGCACATTATGTTGAAGCTTCCAAGGACTACATAGGTTTTGTATATTTAGGCGGTGAAAAAGGCGGTGGTAATGATGGTAACGACCATGCAACAGGCGGTATCAACTTGAACAATATTGCTAAAGCTTTCCTGACATTTTTTGCAGACCGAATGGAATCTTTGTCTGAAAAAGATGCGAACGGTAATGAAAGATTTTCAGTTACATGCGGTAAGGCAGTTACAGATTTCACAAACAACAATCTGGCACCGGATGACAAGTTATACCAATATTACTGGCTTGTCGGGAGTGAGGTATCAAGCGAAGATCTAGGCCAGGCAACATTCTATGATGCTTTGTTCAACCAGATTTGCGCAAACGGCTGGACAGAAGATAACAATATAGAGGATAAAACATATTTACAACAGATGCTTCAGAGCGGCAAATTATTCATTTCAAAACCAAAAGACGACGGATATTACTATCAGGCAAATTATGCCACAGACAGTTACATAAAAGAAATTGCAGACGAAACATACATTGCACAGGCAGAAGCAAAATACAACACAGAAAAAGCAAAACTAAATTCAAAAGAAGAAACTCTTGATATGAAGATGAAAAATCTTGATACCGAAATATCTTCTCTGACAACAGAATATGACACGGTTAAAAATACTATATCCAAGAACATTGAAAAATCATTTAAGCGTTATAATGCGTAGAAGATTAAATCGTGAACGTCATTCTATTTTAATGCGATTTTTACCAAACCGTCATTGCCAGCGTGTGAAACGACCGTGGCACTCGCATAATAGAAGAACCTCACCCCTGCCCTCTCCTTGAAAAGGAGAGGGAGTTATAACTATTCTCTCTCCTCGGGAGAGAGTTAGAGAGAGGGCTTATTTAGGAGTTTCGGGAGGTAAGAGGTTAAGCCTTCCCGTCATCCTGAACTCGTTTCAGGATCTCTTATGTAGAGGTTCGGAGGTCAAGAAGGCCGGAGGTCAGGGCAGTTACGTCATGCTGAACTTGGTTCAGCATCTCTTATATGGAAGATTGGAAGATAGGAAGGTAAGAAGATATGCCATTATCGGTGAGCGAAGTTCACAAAAAATAATATTCCCTCTCCCCCTGCGGGAGAGGGCTAGGGTGAGGGGTAATTTTAGAAGTCCGGAAGTCAGGCTGATATCGGCGGACAAAGCCCGTGTAAAAATATGTCATTGCCAGCGTGCGTAAGCGACCGTGGCAATCGCAAAAGTGTAAATATAGGGCTGATTTTAATATCACCCTCCCCTTTACTTCCCCTCCCCTCAAGTGAGGGGACATGTTATGTTGACAATCGTAATCGCATTATTGGAAATATCCAACGGTAATGCGATTACCACGTCGGGCAAAGCCAGAAGAATCTTATATTATGCTCAGAACGACATAATATCTTAAGACAGACCGAAATTTCTTAATAAGAGGTTTGTGTCATAATTGATTTTTTATTATATAATTAGGAAAAAGGCGGTATTGTATGAAAAAGAATTTTATATTATTAATGTCAATATTAATGTCTGCAATGTCCGTAAATGCCGTTGACTGGAGGGCAATTGAGACAAATATTCCTAACTTTAATTTGTATATAGATAATGATTCCATAAAAGTTCTTAATGAGTCTTCCTATGCGTATGCTGTAAAATATAGCTTTGGGGGAGATGTTGAAAAGGTAGTTTATTTAAAATCAGATACAGTTAGTAATTATCTTGGGGTAATCATCTCCGGTGATTTTGACCCGTCTGCTTATCATCCAGCAGCTGTTTTGGCTAATACGCATGTGTTTATGAAACCGGTTGATGACAATTCTTTCTTGGCAATTCCGCATAAATATATCTTGGGCATGACTTCTTCAGTAGCACAAAATCAGGCAAATACATCCGTTTCAAAAGCTGCTATTGCGGACACAAAGAATTCTCAGGAAAATTTTTCTAAACCTAAAAAGATAAAAGAGACTGATATCAAGCCTGTAAAATACCAACAGAAAATTAATGATAACCGACAGTTAAATGTGGATATGAACATAAAAGATTATGTTGCATTGCTGGGTGAACAACTTAATAAAAACTGGCTTCCTCCGTCATCAGGCCGTAAAACTGAGGCAATTATTATTGTGACAATAGGTCCAGACGGGAGCTTGTTAAGGTATCGTTTTGCAAAATCTTCCGGGGATGAATTAACTGATCGTTCCATTGTCAGTGCTGTGAAGCAGACTGTTCCGTTCCCGGTATCGTCAAATATGAAAAAAAATATAAATGGGTATAACTTCCAGTTTGTATTTAATTACGGACGGTTTAAGAAATCTGTAATGTAGCAAAAAAAAAGAACCATTTTCGGTTCTCTTTTTTTGTTATCTCTGTTTTTTACTCTTAATTAAACTGCTTTTTGAACTTTGCCTGCTCTTAAACAAGATGTACAAACTTTTATTCTTTTAACAGTTCCGTTAAGGTTAACTTTTACTGATTGTAAGTTTGGTTCCTGTGTATGAACAATCTGTTTATGAGAGAATGTTAATTTTGCTGCTTTTATAGGAGCTTTTCCACATATTTCACATTTTTTTGCCATAATTTTTGTTTCCTTTTCTAGCTGGTTAGTGTATTTTCATAATATATGAAAAAAATTAAAAATCAAGCAGCATGTTAAAATAGATTAAGTCTATACGGATATATTGATTTTGTAACAATTTTGCAAATACTTGAATTAAATTTTTTGTTATGCTATATTGCATTTATGAACAATTTATAAGTTTATTAGGGTATGGAAAAATGAAAAGTTCAACTATCAGGAGATCAAATCTATCAAAAGAAAAAATGGCGGTATTGGAGGCTTTATCCAATTATAAGTCTACATACTATGACAATTCGCCAAATGTTTATGTAAGACCGAATAAAGAAAAAGAGTTAGATTTGTTATGGCAGAATTTTAAAATTAACCAGAAAAATGATAAATCGCCAAACATTTATCTTGCAGCCGGTTTTATTACTGGTGCGGTTGTCATGCTTTTGCTGGTTGTTCTTATCAGTTTTTCCGCAAAAGGTATAAATTCTTTTGGCGAAAAACTTTCTTCTTCGCCTGCTCCGATTAAAAAGGAAAAACTCAGCCTGAATTTTATTCCGGCATCTGATGAAAAGGTTTCTGAAGAAAATGTAGCGAATGAGCAATATACAGTTCAAAGCGGCGATACAATGGAAGCTATTCTTGTAAGATTTTACGGTTCGTATTCTAAAGAAAAAGAGTCGCTTGTTTTGAAAACTAATAATCTGACTAATCCGAATAAGCTGTCTATCGGTCAAAAGCTTATAATCCCGATGGAAGAAGCGGCTCAATAATTTTTACACTAAATAAATGCGGGTAGTTTAAAAAGTGAAAAATCTCTTGTTAAAATATGCAATTTTGTTAATTGTTATACTTTCGGTTATCTTAATTTTTCCCGCGCATAAACAGAATAACGATAATGAGGTGATTTTCTGGACACTTCAAATGAGCGATTTTTCTCCTTATATGAATAAAGTTATAAAAAACTTTGAAGCGGAAAATCCTGAAATAAAAATAAAGTGGATTGATGTTCCCTTCTCTGAAGGGGAAAAAAGAACTCTTGCTTCTGTTTTGAGTGACAACCCTCCTGATTTGATTAACCTTAATCCGGATTTTGCTGCTCTATTAGCTCAAAGAGGTGCTCTTTACGAAATTGATAATAAATATACTTCACAATTTAACAAACCGGTTATAAATTCTTTGAAATATAACGGGAAATTATATTCATTGCCATGGTATGCAACATCGGCCGTGACCATTTACAATAAAAAATTACTTGAAAAATCCGGCGCAAAACTTCCTGCAACGTATGATGAGCTTGTAGAAATTGCCCCCGTTATAAAGAAGAAAACAAACGCTTATGTACTTCTTCCGAATATAACCGAGAATGATACAATGCTGAGGATTTTGAATAAATACGGGGTCAATTCCGCTCAAAATATAAATTCTAAACAATCACAAGAGGTTTTTGATATGTTTAAAGACCTCTATGCAAAAAATCTTATTCCCAAAGAGTCGATAACACAAACCCACAGAGAGGCTTTGGAAAAATACATGGCTGAAAATATTGTGTTCTTTCAGGCAGGTGCAAATTTCCTAACCATGATTAAGGAAAATGCTCCTTCAACTTATGAAAATACCGATGTTGCGCCTCAGATTACCGGAAAATTAGGTCAAAACGATTTTTCACTTATGAATTTTGTTATTCCAATACGGGCAAAGCATAAAGAAGAAGCTTTGAAATTTGCTGTTTATCTGACAAATAAAGAAAATCAGCTTGAACTTGCAAAACTTACAAATGTGCTTGCGGTAAATGAGGAAACCTTAAAAGATGATTTTTACAAAAATTATGATGAAAATGATTTGATGTCAAAAGCTCGTGTAATAAGCGCTGAACAGCTGCAAAAAATAGAACCTGCAATGAAACCTTTACGAAATCAGAAAGAAATTAACACTCTTATAAATACTGCTGTTCAACAAATTTTGATAAACAAAAACACCACCAAAAATATTCTTGATGATGTTTCAAAAAAATATGAAAAACTTACCGCTGATTAGCAGTAAAAACCGCACGGTCCGAAAAAGCTCGGGAATCCAAAGCCGCTCCCGAACGGCCCAAATCCCGGACTATATCCGAAAAAACCTCCTCCAAAAGGTCCGCAGCCGTATATTGTTGATGTCATATAGGGACTGCATCCGAAAATTCCAAACGGTGACGATACCATTGCAGCCCCGATTGTACCGATAGTACCGGCATAATCTGATACCGGATTGCCGTAGCCGGCTATGTTGTTTACGGCATAACCCAGATAACTGCCGGTGTGTCTTTGAATTTCATGTGATACGGCATTTCTTGCGGCTCCATTCATGACACTGAGTCCGAAGCCCATTAGGGCTTCTCCCGGCGAGGCCCCGTTATTTCTGGCTTCAACCATGCCCAAGGTGCTTCCCATTAGGGCATTAACATTGCTAAGTGCGTATATTGCATTGTCTAAACTCATAATAATCTCTCTTTAATATATACTTGATATATATATAAAGTATATTTAGTTTTAAAAATTGCTAATATATTTTTAAGTGTTACGAAATATTAAGAAAAGCGTGCAAATCTTTAAAGTTTTTGGGCAAAACAGCCGATAACAATAATAAGGAAACAATAGAAAAAGGGATTTGATGTTATGACAACCAGTGTTTACAACGCTCAATACAAGTTAGGGATTGATACAAGTGTATTAAAACAGGTTTCTCAGGAAATTTTGAAACGTGCGGCTGAAAAAAACAGCCAGTACAATACTAATACATCTTCTGTCAATAACATTTTCAAATCCGCAGATATCGGTTTGGATTTGTATAAAGGGAATGTTGATACAAATGTTGCAAGACAAATTGCAATGAACAATTCTGGTTTTCAAATCCAGTTAAATCAGAATGTAATGCAGTCAATACACTACTTAAATTCTCAGGCTGCACAAAATCAGCAAAAAAATGTTGAGGGAAAAATTACAATTGCATTGAATGAAGGTGTAGGCAATATGCAAAAATCAGAAGCCGCACCGAAATTTAACAGTATTATAAGTATGTCGGCCGGGAAGGATAAAAACGGTTCGGCTCCGTCATATAAAGGCGAGTTTTTATTTATTAAAAAGGATAAAGAAAAAGAAGAAGCAGCTTCTTTATAATTTATAAAATATTGAAAAAATTTGAACGGTTTGTTATAATAATAACAAACCGTTTTTGTATAGAAAGGAGTATAGTATGAAAAGATTTATTAAGCACTTCGGGGGGGGGGCGCTCTAGGCTCCGCCGGAAGCTCGGAAGATAAGAAGGTAGGAAGATATGCCGTTATCGGTGAGCGAAGCTCACAAAGTTTTCTATGTCCTCTCCTTGCGGGAGGACCGAAATCTGTGATTTCGAGGAGGGGTCTAAATAAGGTGAGTCCTAACGTCTTACGTCTGAAAAAGTTACCCCTCACCCTAACCCTCTCCCGCAGGGGGAGAGGGAAGCATATAAGTGTTCTCTCCTGCGCGAAGGTCAATTCGCAGGGGAGAGGGAACAATATTAACTCCCTGAAACGAACTTATTCTCCTACACTCGCTTCACTCTTCACTCATCACAGTTCACTTAAAAAGAAGTTAGACTTTACTTTGCCCGAAGGCGCTACGCGCGTAGCCCTGCCGAACAGCCAACGTCGAGCTGCGTTCACTTTGGCAGAGGTTTTAATCACCCTCGGCATAATCGGCGTGGTTGCGGCTATGACAATCCCCGTAATTATCAGATGTAAAAGTCGGAACTACGTTACCGTCTTCAAATGCTGAAAGCATA